>NZ_AP019785.1 GCF_019670005.1 Methylomagnum ishizawai
GGGGGCGGTCTAAACAATCACCGGCTAATAAAGCCGGTGGGTTTGAGTTGCGGACTGAAAGTCCGGACACGCGTCGGCTGAACGACGCGTCTAATCGGGTTCCATTCGGAAATCATCGTTAGGGTTGGGCTCGAAGTGATGCTCCAGATACTGCTTGATCATCTCCTCCGTCATCTGCCCCACCGTGGCGCAGAAGTAGCCCCTACCCCAGAAATGCCGCCCCCAATAGCGCTTCTTGAGATGCGGAAACTCCTCCAACAGGTGACTCGCCGTGCTCCCCTTGATCCGCCTCATGATCTCGCTCGGCACCAAATTCGGCGGCGCACTCACCAGAATGTGCACATGATCCTTGCTCACCACGCCACGCACGATCCTGATCTCGAAAGCCTCGCAGGTCTGCCGCACCAACTCCCGAACCCGTTCCGCCACCTCCCCACGCAGCACCTTGTAGCGGTACTTCGTCACCCACACAAAGTGGTACTCGATCTGGTAAACCGTATGGCTGCCGTATCTGTACTCCATAGCGCCTCCTTCCTCCGGAGGCCCATTCTCGCTGCTAAAGCTGACCGGCTAAAGCCGGTGGTTTCAACCTTGTGATGGACAATGAATAAACCTACACCTGTAAGGGGATAGACGCCCCCAGCCCCCACAAGGCCAGCGACACTCCGGCAAGCCCCGGCGGGAAGCGGGCATGAAAAGGCCGGCCCGGTTTCCCGGGCCGGCGTGGGATAAATCGCGGGGACGGGGTTGGAGCGGGCCGGCAAAAACGGCGCTTATTTCCCGCTGCGGGAGCAATTGACACCGTAGCACTGGTCCGGGTTGCCGTTGCCGAAGGCGATATCCCCCCCGCCATCGATAACCCCGGCCACCGCGTTGATGCCGTAGCCAGCGTTGCGGGTGGCGATGTTGTCCTGGACGGTTATCTTCTCCGGTCCCCCATGAATATTAATATAAAGGCCGTCCTTGATCGGAAGACCGGTAGCCGGGTCCACGATA
The DNA here is from genome assembly GCF_019670005.1 of Methylomagnum ishizawai. Lineage (NCBI taxonomy): Bacteria > Pseudomonadati > Pseudomonadota > Gammaproteobacteria > Methylococcales > Methylococcaceae > Methylomagnum > Methylomagnum ishizawai. The sequence continues at coordinate 997 of NZ_AP019785.1, forward strand.
TCCTTGGGGTCGAAGCCGTTCCTGGTGAACCAATTGTGCGAAACCACGCCGCTGCCCCCGTAGAGTCCCCCTCCCACGAGGATCATGAAGCCCACCGCGCCATTGGACCGGAAAGTATTATCCTGGATATTAACCTCTTCGAGGTTTAGGACAGCAGCATCCCCAAAATCCAGACCTACCAAATTGTTGGCGAATATATTACCAATAATCCGCGAACCGTTACTTCCGCCCGTGCTGGCATTGCTGTGATGCATTCCCACGCGGTTATGATGTATCCAGTTCTTTTCGATAGCCCCGATCCAACTTTCGAACTGGTAGATGCCTACATCGTTGTAGGCGATTTCATTGTTAGCAACGAGGGCGGGCTGGCCTTCCCTGACGCTATAACCGGTACCATTGCGCAGGATGCGAGAATGGTTGACATTTATCGTGGAATCGCCACCCCCATAAACGCCGGTTGTATTGCCTATAATATCGCTATGCTCTATCGATAGGAGTGCGACATAGCTATTGATGCCATTTTTGTTATTGTAAATCCTAGTATTGCGGATGGTTAGGCCAGTACGACCCACAGCGTCCAAACCGTTACCATTGGCGCTGAGAGCGAGATTCTCGACAACGCTTCCTGCCGGGCTTTCAAAAGCAATCCCTATTCCAAATCCGGTAACGCCGCCGTTTTTGATATTGGGACCGGGACCGCCTTTGACGTTAAGGCCGTTGAAGAAGATGCCGGTTCCGCCGGTACCCCCTCCCCGGAGGGTATGGCCGTTCAAGTCGATCGTGAGGCCAGGGGCGCCTACGATCAATCCATCACCGCTGGGGCAATAGAGATCGCTTTTCAACTTAATGCTGGTGGTTACTGTTGTCCCACACTGGATTTTACCGCCGTCCCCGCCGGCCAACGCCGCCACGGGGCACAGGGAAGCCGCGCCGCACAGGGCGGCGATGAGCAAAGCCGGTAGGGTATGCGTTTTCATCTGATTCCTCCTTGTCGATCAAAAGCGCCAAATTCCCAAGCATGGCGTTAATGGTTGTCATGCTCAGCAATATGCTTTCCTTTGCAGAATCCATACTTTCTCATTAGATAACAACTATCAGGCCGTTTTCAACCAAATAATTTTGTCAACAAAACACGTTTTTTATATGCTACTCCCTTCCCGCCCTAAGACCACCCACTTTTTGGCAGGCGGTAGATATGGCTGAGAATGTTCTTGACCTGCTGGGGTGTTTGGGGAGTGGCCTGGGCCAAGTGCCGATGGACGCGCTCGGCCCGCTGCTGGACCGTCATGGCATGGGGCAGGTGGTAGCAGGGCAATCGCGCTATCCAGCTCTTGACGGAGTGTTGGTTTAAGGTCGTGCTTTTTTCCGCACATGGCCCCTTTGCCCGATCCGCGCGCTTATTTTGCCGAACTCTCCGATCCACGCCGCGCAACCCGGAACAAGCTGCACAAGCTCGGCGACATCGTCATGATCGTGTTCTGCGCGGTCCTGAGCGGGGTGGAGGACTGGGTCGGAATGGAGGAGTTCGGCGAGCAGAAGGAGGCATGGTTCCGGGGTTTCCTGGAACTGCCGAACGGCGTTCCCTCGCATGACACCCTCAGCGACGTGTTCGGTCGGCTGTGCCCGGACACCTTCGCGGAGGTCTTCCTGCGGTGGGTGCGGGCGGCGTTGCCGAGCCTTTGCGGGCCCCCGGCGTCAGAATAGTTGTCGCCTCTAATTTTCCGAATGAAAGAGGAAAGAAGAGGACAATTGCCCATGATTACGACGTATTCCGCAGAGTTCAAAGAGCAAGCGCTTCGGAAGGTGTTTGCGCGTGGCCGCCGGTCGATAAAAGAGGTGGCCGAGGAACTGAACATGAACCACTTGACCTTGAAGGGCTGGATGAAAAAGAAATTACCCGAGGCGGTACGCGGCGCGGTGAAGCGGGAGAGGCGTCCCGGGGACTGGCGCCCGGAGGAACGGTTGGCGGCGTTGCAGGAGAGCCATGGCTTGGAAGGGGAAGCCCTGAACGCCTGGTGCCGGGAGCGCGGCCTGTTCGCCCACCAGCTGGACGGTTGGAAGCGGGACTTTTGCCGGGATCCAGGGGGCACGGGAGAGGCATCGACGAACGCCCGGGAACTGCGGGTCCTCAAGGAGCGCAACCAGAGCCTCGAACGGGAATTGGCGCGTAAGGACAAGGCGCTGGCGGAGGCGGCGGCGTTGCTGGTCCTTCAAAAAAAGTACCGGGCGCTCTTGGGGGGAGGGGAAGAATGACCCCGCCGCAAGAGCGCGAAACCGTGACCGCCCTGATCGACGAGGCCACCGCCGCCGGCGCGCGCCTGGAGCGGGCCTGCGGGGTGCTGGGGTTGTCCGCCCGCACCGTCCAGCGCTGGCGATCCGGGGACGGCGTCCAGGCCGACCGGCGGCCCGCGCGGGTGTACGTTCCACCCCACAAGCTGAGCGAGGCCGAGCGGGCCAAGGTGCTGGCGGTGGCCAACTCCCCCGAGTTCGGCCATTTGCCGCCGTGCCAGATCGTGCCCCGGCTGGCGGACCGGGGGGAATACCTGGCCTCGGAATCGACCTTCCACCGCATCCTCAAGGCCGAAAACCAGTTGGCGCACCGCCGGGCCGAACGGCCGGGACAGCCGCGCGGCAAGCCCAGGGCCCTGTGCGCCACGGCTCCCAATCAAGTCTACTGCTGGGACATCACCTATTTGCCCGCCGCGATCCGGGGCCAGTTCTTCTACCTCTATCTGTTCCTCGACCTGTTCAGCCGCAAGGTCGTGGGCTGGCAGGTCTACGGCGAGGAAAGCAGCGCCCTGGCCGGCGAACTCCTGCGCGACGTATGTCGGCGCGAGGGCGTGGCCCCGGGCCAGGTCGTCCTACATTCGGACAACGGCGGGCCCATGAAAGGCTCGACCATGCTCGCGACCTTGCAATCCCTCGGCGTCGCGGCGTCCTTCAGCCGGCCCGCCGTCAGCAACGACAACCCCTATGCCGAGGCGGTGTTCAAGACCCTGAAATACCGGCCCGACCATCCGGTCCGGCCGTTCGACGACCTGGCGGCGGCGCGCCGTTGGGCCGAAGGCCTGGTCCGGTGGTACAACCACGAGCACCGCCACGGCGCGATCCGCTTCGTCACCCCCGCCGAGCGGCATGCCGGCCAGGACGCCGACCTCCTGAAGCGGCGCCGAGCCGTCTATGAGGCCGCCCGCGCACGGCATCCGCAACGATGGACCGGTGGCCTCCGCAATTGGCGGCCGATCCCGGCCGTACACCTGAACCCGGAACGATCAGCCGCGCCAGCCAAGACCCAATCCGAGGTTCACGCCACGCCTCCAAAAGCGGCCTGAACCCACAACGGCGAGGCGACAACTACATTGAAATCTTCCGGACGGGCACTGGAAGCGCTTGGCCATCGTCAGCGACGACGCCGGGCAGTTCGCGGTACCGATGCTGGTCCATGGGCTGTGCTGGGTCCACGCCGAACGGATGATCCACAAGCTGATCCCCGGCGGCCCGCTCCAGCGGCAGGCCGTGGACACCGTGCGCGGGCAGGTCTGGGACCTGTACGCGGACCTCAAGCGCTACCGCCGCCAGCCGGACGAGGCCGCGAAGGCCGGACTGGCCGCCCGCTTCGACGCGATCTTCACCCAGCAGACCGGCTATGCCCGCCTGGACCTGACCCTCCAGCGAATCCGCCGCAACCGCGACGAACTGCTATTGATCCTGGACCGGCCCGACGTGCCCCTGCACACCAACGGCAGCGAACGGGATATCCGCGAACAGGTCATCCGGAAGAAGATCAGCGGCGGCACCCGCAGCGACCTGGGGCGACAATGCCGCGACACCTTCCTCAGCCTGAAGAAAACCTGCCGCAAGCTGGGCGTCTCCTTTTGGCATTATTTGCTGGACCGCATCCTGGACGGCCGGGCCATCCCCCCTTTGCCAACGCTCATCCGCCAGCGCGCCGAGGCCCTGTCGGTTTGAGGCCCGCCAGGACTTTTTGAGAAGTTACGGCTTATGATCCATGGGCCTCTCCCGGTTAGTGCCACAACCACAATGGAGCCACACTGCGCCTAGCTCGACTTTGGCCATTTTCACTTCCGCTGAAAGCGGGGGGCTGCCGCCGTAGACAATAGCCGTCCGAACGATGGCTTGGAAATGCTAGGCGATGTTGATTTTTCCCGATGAGGCGATGAAGGTTCTGGTCCTGTTCGCGCCGATGTTCACGCAGCCGGTATGGGGCCATGTCCAGGAATTGGTGGCGGGGGCGGTCCTGTGCCGTGGCCCGCGCACGGTGGCGGCGGCGTTGCGGACCCTGGGCTTGGCGGCGGAAAGGCAAACAGATCAAGGCCAAGGGCCGCTACCGGGATGCGGTGCGCTCGACGCGGGGCAAGGTGGTCAAGTGCCTGGGGTTGACTCGGAGTCAAGGGGCTTACAAGTGTAGGTTTTTGAAAAAACCGGAGGCGAGACAAAGGGTTAAGGTACATTGGTGAGTAACGACAAACACCTTGTACCGGAGGAACCGCCATGCCTCGCCCTTCAGAACTGTACCAATGGAACCGGGAGATCGCCATCCACTTTCCCGGCCTTTCGAAGCCGATGGTGATGGGCTTGGCCCTGTGGAGCCTGGGCATGGTCGTGGTCGGCGCTTGCAGCCTTTCGGCGCTGACCGACTGGTGGTCGTGTCGGCTGGGGCAGAAGGGCGACGCGGTGCGGGAGCGCCTGCGCGACGTCTACCGTGGGAAGGAGGCCAAGGCCGGGAAGGAGCGCCGCGAACTCGACGTGGAGGCGTGCCGGGCCCCCTGGCTGGGCTGGGTTTTGGAGGGCTGGGATGGAAACCAGTTGGCGGTCGCCTTGGACGCGACGAGCCTGGGGCAGCGGTTCGTGGTCCTGGCGGTCAGCGTACTTTACCGGGGCTGCGCGGTGCCGGTGGCCTGGAAGGTGCTGAGGGCGGAACGGAAGCATCCGTGGAAGCCCGAGTGGCTGGCCCTGCTGAGGCATTTTAAGGACGTCGCGCCCGCGTCGTGGACCGTCCTGGTGCTGGCGGACCGGGGGCTGTACGCCAAGTGGCTGTTCGAGGGGATCCAAGCGCTGGGCTGGCACCCGATGCTGCGGGTGAACTCGGGTGGCACCTTCCGCCCCCGGGGATGGCGGCACTGGCGGCCGTTCACCCGCCTGGTGCCGAAGGTGGGCGACCGCTGGCAAGGCCGGGGGACGGCGTTCGGCGGCAAGCGGACCCGCCTGGACTGCACCCTGTTGGCCTATTGGGGGGAAGGCCACAAGGACCCCTGGCTCGTCCTGACGGACCTGCCGCCGGAAGCCGCCAACGCCTGCTGGTACGGATTGCGCGGTTGGATCGAGCAAAGCTTCAAGAAAATCAAGGGCGGCGGCTGGCAATGGCAGAACACCCGCATGGACGATCCCGAGCGGGCGGAGCGCCTCTGGTTGGCGATCGCCATCGCCACCTGGTGGCTGCTCTCGGTGGGCGGGGAGGCCGAGGCCGGAATGGCCGCCGCCACCTTCCCGGCCATTCCGGGCTCTCCCCGCCAACAGGCCCACCGCTGGCGGCTGGTGGGGATTTTCCGCCATGGCCGTTCCCTGATCCTGGCCGCCCTCTTCGAGCGCCGCGCCTTGCCGGTGGGGAAGGCCCGCCCAGAACCCTGGCCATCGGTGCCAATCCCAACCCCAGGGGCAACCGTGGCGATCCTCACGGGGGCGGTATGAATAAACCTACACCTGTAAGGCCAGCATGTCCCGGACCAGTTCGGCCACGGCCCGGCTGGCGTAGGTGTAGCCCAGCCCGGTCTTGCCGCCGCCTTGGGCATGGACGACGACCAGCGTGGTGGCGTCCCATCGGTAGGTGCCGTCCGCCTCCGGGAAGTCGGTGGGGATGCGGTAGGCCTGGACGGTGATTCGTTGGATCGGGGCTTCCATGCCTTATACCTGCGCCGTGGTTTTCGGCAGGCCGGTCGAGGCCGTTTCCTTGGCCGGGGATGTGAGGATGCCGTCGCCTGGGTAGCCGTAGATGCGCCCGATCCCCCACAACGCGAGCCTGTCCAGCAAGTAATCGCCGACGGTGTAGCCATGGTTCCCTCCTGGATCATCCTTCCTTGATGGCGATTTCCGGGTGCCTCCGCCCAATCCGCCGGAGACGGCATGCCCTGGATGAATCCGGGCCTTCCCAAGTCGGACCATGCGGGACGAGGAAGATTCGCAGTCGTCTCATAAAGCTCCGAGCCCCAGTTCGGACCTGACCAGCGGCCCTTCGCCCTCGCCCAAGCGCACGTCGGTCGGAAACATCCGGTCCGGCTTGAGGCCCTCGGCGTTGACCAGGTAATCGCGGATGGCGCGGGTCCGCGCCTGCGCCAGGAGCCGTAGCCGGGTACGGCTGACCCCGGCGGGGTCCAGCAAGGCCCGCCTCATCGCCCCGTCCGAGGCCGGTGCGGTTTGTCCGGTCTCCCGCCGGTAGAGCCTCGCGAGATAGCGCTGGTATTCGCTCTGGCTCAGCACGGTGGCGCGGAGGGCTTCGGGATCGGTCGTCGGCCGGCCTTCTTCCATCAGCTTGGCGATCTTGAGGCGATCGATCAGGTCTTGTTCGGCCAGGGCTCGCCGGTCCCGCTCCGGCCCGGCCACGCCGGTGATCCTGAGGTAGAGCGCGGGCCGCTCCCTGAGCGCCTTCGCCAGGGCCGCGAGTTGATCGACCTGTTCGGTGCGGAGTTCCGCCGCGCTGGGGCTGAAGTCCACGTAGCGCAACGCCGCGCCGCCGCCGCCCCCGGCCAGCTTCGCCAGCAGGTTGAAGGGCGAGGCCACGGCCTTGCGGACCAGGCCGAAGAACACCCGCTTCACCAGCCCCGGAAAGCTGACCTTGGGTTTGCTCAAATCGCCCCGGATGGGCAGGTCCAGGTCGATCTTGCCTTGCGAATCCTTGAGCAGGGCGATGGCGAGGTGGAGGGGCAGGTCGGGGGCTTTGGAGTCCGGCACCGGCTCTCCCAGGACCAGCCGGGTGAGGACGATCTTGTTGTCCGAGTCGAGCCGCCGGTCCTTCAGATGGTAATCGAGGTCCAGGGACATCTTGCCCATCTTGATCCGGTAGCCCGCGAACTTGCCGGAATAGGGCGACAATGCGCTCATGTCCACGCTGCTGAAATGCATGTGGACATCGGCGAATTGCGCCGGGCGGAACAGGTTCAGCTTGCCCTCGATCTTCGCGGGCGCGTAGGGGCCGACTTGGCCCTCCAACCGCATCTTCGCGGATTGGCCCGGCTTCGAGTCCAAACCCTCGACGGTGCCGTGCAAGTCCTGAACGGCGGTGGAAAAGTTCGGCTGGATGGATTGGTCGGTGAAATCCGCCTGGGAGTGTTCCAGGCGGATCTGGTCGATGGCGAAGGCCATGGGCTTGCCCACCGGCGCTTCCTTGGATTGTTCCGGCTTCGTGGGGGCGACGGCCTCGGCCAGGTTGAGGGTGCGGTCCGGTTTGACCACGATCCGGGCATACAGGCCATTGGCGGCGATGTCGGCGACGTGGAGCCGGGCGGGTTCCGACTGGAAATCCAAATCGCTGAAATCCAACCCTTTCCAGCTTACCAAGGCTTGGTCTTGGCCCCGGAGGCGGGTTTCCAGGCCGGCCAGCCGGGCATCGCCTTGGTAGCCCAGCACCGGCTTTTCCCCATCCCATCCCAGGCTCACCCGGCCATGCACGTCCAGCGCGCCCTTCACCAGGTCGAGCCGGGCGAACCGGTCCAGGTAGGGCTGGAACCGGGGCAGGTTCAACCCTTCGAGATCGACCGCCAGGTCGGCGGAGCGGGATTCCGGGGCCACCTCGCCCGCCACGCCGATCCTGCCGGAGCCGTTAAGGCCGCTGTTCAGCGCCACCCGCACCGGCTTTCCGCTGTTGGTGGCGTATTCTTTGAATTCCAGGCGCAGGGGCGTGAAGCTCAGCGCGACCGGCCCCGGCGGACGCCGGTCCTCGAAGCCCACGGTGTATTGATCCAGCGTGACGCCGCCCACCGCCACCGACCAAGCCGCCGCTTCCTTCCCCGGCATCGGCCCTTGGGGACCGCCCGGCCCGGATGGGGGCAGCCAGTCGGAGAGGTCGAAGCGGCCCGCCGGGGTCAGGGCCGCTTCCAGCCGTCCGCCCGTCGATTCCACCGACCGGATGGAGAGCGTCCGCTGCGCTGTATTCGCCGCGATGCCCAGCACCTGGATGGACGGAATCTCGACCGGCACCCGGCCCGAATCCCGGTCGGCCAGCCGCAGTTGGCCGAGGACGAGGCGGCCGTCGCCGACCACGGCCCGCACGGGATCGCCCCCGATCCGGTAGTGGACGTCGAGGTCCAGCGTGCCCGACTTCACCACGAAACCGAACCGGCCCGGCGCGTACCGCGTGAGCGTGTCGGCCTTGAGGTTCTTGAGTTGCAGGCGGCCCTCGGTGGATAGCGGGGCCGCCGATCCCCGGCCTTCCACTGTGAGGGTTTCGTGGGCGGCGGTGGCGGCGGTCAGGCGGTAGGGGGACGCTTCGCCTTCCGCCCGCAAGGAGAAATCCGAGAGTTCCAGGCCGATGGGGAACAGGGTTTGCCGGAGCGGTTCGGCGCGGCTCAAATCCTCGAAACCGAGTCGGCCTCGTTTAACCGTCAATCGACCGATGTGGAACGGTGGCGTGGCTTGGTGTCCTCCCTGGCCGGGGAAGAGTTCCGCGAGGTTCAACCGGCCTTCCCGGTCGATCACGACCTGGGCGAAAGGCCCGGAGAGGCCGATGGCGTCGAATTGCAGCGTCCCGGCCAGGCTGCGCCAGAAGCCAAAATCGACGGTGAGGCTGGCGAAACCGAGCGGCGGTGGCCGCGCATCCCGGCGCAGTTCGAAATCCCGCAGTTCCAGGACGCAGGTGAAGGGGTTGAAGCGGACTTCGTCCACCGAGGCGATGCCAGTGGTGCGCTCAGCCGCCAACTTCGGCAACTGGCTACGCACCACCCAGGGCACTCCAAAGAACCCCAGCAGCGCGTACAGCGCCACGCAGACCGCGACGACCGAGGCCCAGCGGGCGATACGCATCATTTGGCGGTGCCGTCCGGCGGCGGTATCCCGCGGCCGCGCATCCTGGTGTGCGGCTTCTTCCATTTTGGTTTGGACCGGCGGGCTTCCGAAAAGATCGCGCCCGATGCGACAGCGTCCGGTCCCGACCGTGAACGACCGGAGGCCGGGGCGGTCGGAATCCATACCCCAAACCCAACGGACAGGGCATCCATGGACGGAATCATTCGCTTGGTCGGGCCGAGTCAGGCCCTGGAAATCTTCGGCATCCGGCTGGTGGGCTTCAACGCCGAGAACGCCCGCAAGCTCCTGATGACCCTGCTGTTGTTCCTATTGATCTGGGGAGCGCGCTGGGTCATCCGGCGGGGCGCGAAGTTAGCGCTGCGCCATCTGTCCGGCGAGCAGGCCGGATTCTGGGCGATCCAGGCCACCCACCTCATCACCGCCGTGCTGCTGCTGTTGGGGCTGGCTTCCATCTGGTTCGACGATCCCACCCGCCTCGCCACAGCGCTGGGCTTGGTGACGGCGGGGCTGGCCTTCGCCCTGCAACGGGTGGTCACGGCGGCGGCGGGCTATTTCGTGATCCTCCGGGGCCAGACCTTCCGCATGGGCGACCGCATCGTCATGGGCGGGGTGCGCGGCGACGTGGTGGCCCTGAGCTTCATGCAGACCACCATCATGGAGATGGGCCAGCCGCCATCGGTGCAGAACGCCGACCCGGCCATGTGGGTGCGGAGCCGGGAGTACACCGGGCGGCTGGTGGCGGTCAGCAACGCCCGCATCTTCGACGAGCCGGTCTACAACTACACCCGCGACTTCCCCTATATCTGGGAGGAGATGAGCTTGCCGATCCCCTACCGGGCGGACCGGGCGCGGGCCGAAAAGATCATCCTGGATGCCGCCCTGCGCCACACCGTCACCGACAGCCAACTGGGCCGGGAAGCGTTGGAAGAGATGCAACGGCGCTATTTCCTCAAGCCCACCCAGATCGGCCCCAAGGTTTATTGGCGGCTGACCGACAACTGGCTGGAACTCACCGTGCGCTTCATCGTCCCCGACCGGGGCATCCGCGAGGTCAAGGACGCCCTGAGCCGCGATATCCTGGCGGAATTCGAGCGGGCGGGCCTCGGGTTCGCCTCGACGACCTTCGAGATCGTCGGGCTCCCGCCGCTGCGGGTCTCGCCCGGAGCGGCGGGATCGACCGGCGAGGAGGTGAAATGATCCGCGTGTAAGGGCCGCGTGGGAGGATCGCTTGGGCCAAATCTCCTCCCTGGCCTTGCTGATGGCCGGGATGGTCCTGATGTCCTACAGTGAGCCCTTGGGTTGAAAGGGGCGTGGCCACCATGGAAAAAAGCTTGTCCCCATCCTCGCCTTTCACCGGAACGTTCCTTTCTTTGGCGCCAGAGCGTGCCGGATTGCCAGCGGCTTCAGCTAAGGGTTCGATTCTACGGTTCTTTTTGGCTCTCCCCGCTTTGCTGCTCTGCATTGGGTGGCGGGCCGTGGATAATGCCGACGCGGTTTCGTGTTTGGATGATGGGTAGCTTCTTGATGCTGATGCGGGCATCCGCTTTGATAGGCGGCAGCTTCGTGACGGCGACGTCGATGGGCGGCAGCTTCGTGACGGCGACATCGGCGCCGAGCTTCACTTCGATGGGTTTATCGACGATCAGGTTGAGGACAATGGGTTTATCGGTCGAAACATTCAGATTTATCGTGGGCGTGCAGCCGAATGCTGATCCAGCCGCTAGAGCCAGGGTTATCCATTTCCCGTTGAAGGCTATTGGAAGAAGCTTATTCATCGCGTTACTCCATTTGACGAATTGCGCCGGGCGGAACAGGTCCAACTTGCCCTCGCCTTGAAATCCAACCGGCCTTGTTTGACCGTCAACCGACCGATGTGGAACGGCGGCGTGGCTTGGTGTCCTACCTGGCTGGGGAAGAGTTCCGCGAGGTTCAACCGGCCTTCCCGGTCGATCACGATCCGGGCGAAAGGCTCGGCGAGGCCGATGGCGTCGAATTGCAGCGTCCCGCCCAGGCTACGCCAGAAGCCAAGGTCGACGATGAGGCCGGCGAAACCGAGCAGCGGCGGCCGCGCATCCCGGCGCAGTTCGAAATCTCCCAGTTCCAGGACGCAGGTGAAGGGGTTGAAGTGGACTTCGCCTAGCGAGGCGGTGGCGCCGGCGCGCTCCGCCACCAGCTTCGGCAATTCGCTACGCACCCACCAGGGTACCCCGGCGAAATCCAGCAGCGCGTACAGCGCCACGCAGGCCGCGAGGGCCAAGGCCCAGCGGGCGATACGCATCATTTGGCGGTGCCGTCCGGCGGCGGTACCCTGCGGCCGCGCATCCTGGCGTGCGGCTTCTTCCATGCCGGTTGGACCGGCGGACCGGTGAAAAGATAGCGCCCGATGCGGCACCTTCCGGCCGCGGCCGTGAACGACCGGATGCCGGGACAGTCGGAATCCATATCTTCAAGCCCAACGGACAGGGCGTGGTCACCCTGCCGACGGCCGGTTGCCTGGTCAATCACCTACAGACGCCGCCATCGTCCCCGGCTTTTTTCGTCCGCTCCGCCAGCCGCTGTTCCCGCATGGCCCGCGCCACCCGCCCATAGCGCTCTTCCAGGTCCGCCCGGTCGCGGCCGTCCGGGAACCGCGCCCCGGCGTCCCGGTGGATCAGGCGGGCGTGCCGCTCCAGGGCATCCCGGTAGGCCGGCGGCAAATCCCCCTCCGCCAGCAGGCCGATCATGTCCATGAGCCGGATCGACACCGCCTCGTTGGTCCGGGCATTCTGGCGCAAAGGGTTGAAGGCGGCATCGAGTATTCCCGCGTAGGTATAGGGGTCGGTGACCACCCGGACCCGGCCCCCGGCGGCGCGGCGCAGGGGCGAAGCCAGTTCCCGGCCGGCCAGAAAAGACAGGGCGGCCCCCAGCCAGTCGATGCAGTTGATGGCGGTGAAGGGATCGTTGATGCCCGGCGAGAGCGCACGCACCGCCACTTCCACCAGTTGTTCGATAGCGAATTCGGCATCTTGGATGAGGGTGCGCTGCCGTCCCAACAGGAAGGCCTTCACGATGTCCGCCGCGATGGCGTCGGATACCGCCTCGCGGGGATAGGCCAGCGCCAGGACATGGCCCGCCACCACGAACTGGCCGGGGCGCTTTTTCAGGCACAGGAGCAGATCGTATTTTTCGGCGATCTTTTGCAGGCGCTCCAACTCGATGGCTTCCAGGTAGCCGTTGCCGGGTGCCGGGATCGACTTGGCCCGGTCCCATAAATCGGGCGGCGGTTCCCAGCCATCCTGGGAAGGATCGTCCCGGCCGCCATCCGGGGATGCGGGGAACAGCCCGGCGAAGGTCTCGATCAGCCGCGAGCCCACGTATTCCACCACGTTCGGTGCCTGGATGAAGAAGGCGACCCGGTGGATGAAATAAATGAGCAATCCGAAACTCAGGACGCCGAACAGCAGGGCCACGCTGACCGAGAGATGGGGGATACCGGCACCGTCCTCGGTGGCGCGGACCCGGGTCAGCACGATGATGCAGTAGACGAAAGTGCCGATGAAGCCGCCCAGCACCACCTGGGTGCCGCCCTGCCGCATGAAGTTGGGCAGGAGCCTCGGACCGAACTGTGCCGAGGCATTGGACAGCACCAACATGGCGATGGAGAACACCACGCCCGCCACGGTAATCGCCGAGGACGCCAGCGTGGATAGGATCGCCTGCGCCCCCGGCGCGTCCATGACGTACAGGTCCGAGAGGAACGGCAGATATTGTTCCCTGGCTTTCTTATCCACCAGGAACAACCCGACCGCCAGCAGCGCGGCTAGCGAGGACATGACGGACGGCACGAACCAGTAGCTGGAACGCACCCGCTCCCAGATTTGGCGGAATCGCAGGTTCATGATTCTCAGACCGGCCGCACGGTTTCCCGATTCCCGATGGGCCGCTTCGGATTCCGCCAGAACGAACCGCCCCGGCTCCCAGTCTACGGAGACGGGAGCCGGGAATTTGGCCTCGGTTCCCGCCGCCATTCAACTGGATTTTTTAGGAGATCCGATCCGATAACCTGGGAAAACCCCATTGGACCTTGGAGGTTGGAAAGATGATCACACCCATCGATACGGGTTCCCCGCGCATCCTCGGCTTCAAGTTCGGCGGCAAGCTGCGCACGGAGGATTACCAAACCCTGTTCGTTCCCGCCGTGGAGGCCGCGCTGCCGGCCGGGGGCGGCAAGGCGCGGCTGTTGGCGCTGTTCGAGGACTTCCACGGCTGGGAAGCCGGGGCCGCCTGGGAGGACTTGAAGTTCGGCGTCCGGCACTATGCCGATTTCGACCGCATCGCCCTGGTGGGCGACCGCCGCTGGGAAGCCTGGATGGCCACGCTGGGCAAGCCGTTCACCCAGGCGGAGGTGAGATATTTCGACGTGTCCGATAGCGGCGCGGCCTGGGCCTGGATACGGGAAGGACACTGAAACCAGCGGTTGGACGATCCTGCTTCGAGCTTTTCCCGCCCGGAATGGCCACCATGGGGATGGAAACCGTGCGGCGCATCGGGCGCGGGGAGCGGGTTGAAAATCTGGAGGCCATGCTCATCGGCTAGGATGGCCGGAGGATCGACCTTTCCGAAACCATCTCGCCCATCAAGGACCGCCACGGCCGGATGGTGGGTGCCTCGATAGGGGGTATTCCTCATTGATGGCCCCGCGATGGGCGCATCCCGCCGGCCCGCGTTTCCCATGATCCTGGCTCGCTAGACCGGTTTCCCCCCGCTCCGCAGCTTGATCGCGAGGACCGGAAACAGCAAGACCGTCAGCATGGCGGCGCTCATCAACACCGCTGCCCGGTCGGGCGCCATCAGCCCGGAGGAAACCCCGAGTTCGGCGATCACCGCGATCAAGGGCAGGCCGGTCGCGGAATACAAGGCGAAGGGCCATTTGTCCGCCGCCGCCAGTTCGTCTCCATAGAGCAGCACGGGCGCACCGCGAACCAGCACGAACAACCCCAGGAGTATGGCGATCTGGACCGGAACCAAGGGCCCGCGCCATAAAGCCTCCAGATCGAACCGCGCGCCGACCCCGATGAAGAAGATGGGGATGAGGAACCCATAGCCGATGGCGTCCAGCTTTTGGCGCAGCACCTCGCCTGGTTCGCCCTTGCTCACCAAGCCGACCACCAGGCCGGCGGCGAACGCGCCCATGACGACGTTCAGGCCGAACTTCGCGGCTAGCGCGACCAGCGCGGCCTGGAGCAGGATGCAGAGCCGCACCGGCAATTGCCCGCTGCCGTTCAGGGTTTTGGCCAGCCGATCCAGCAGGCCCGACGACAACATGTGGAAGGCGAAATAGGCGGCGGCCAGGGCGACGGCGGTGAAGGCCACCATGAACAAGGTGTGCAAAACCGTCGGATGGGTGGGGATGAGCAACAGGGAGATGAACACCATGGGTCCGAATTCCCCCATGGCGGCGGCCGAGATGAGCAGCCCGCCGAAACCAGTGTCCCATTCCCCGGTGTCCTTCAGGATGGGCGACAACACCCCCAGGGCGGTGGTGGACAAGGCGATGGCGGCCAGCAAGGGCGGTGCCTGGATCAGCCCGACGCCGCTCAATAGGTAGGCGCAAACCATGGCGACCAGGAACGAAAAAAACCATCCCCCCACCGCCAGGGCCAACGGCCTGCCCCGGATCACTCCGAAGTCTATTTCCATGCCGACCATGAACAACAGGAACGTCAAACCGAGTTGGCCCAGCGTTCCGAACAAGCCGTCGAAGCCCACCCAATCCAGCGCGTGGGGGCCGATCAATATCCCCAGGATGATCTCGACGACCACGATGGGCGGACGGAATGCCTTGGGCAATTCCACGGCCAGCGGCGCGAGCGCCGCGACCAAGGCGATGAGCAATAGGTCGTTGTCGTAGGTTTCCATGGGTGTTCTCCTGTTTGGGGGGTCGGAAGGCGATCGATGCCGGATCGGTTGCGTATCCAAGGGCGGTCGGCCCAAGGGCCATCAGCCGCCCCCGTCGCGCCCCGCCTCCCTGGCGAGGTTGCGTTGGAAGATGGCCTCGTAGATGGGCAGGTCGTGCAGCCAATCGGCGATCATCAGCGCGGTGAAGGAGGCCGTGAGCAAAGGCAGGATCAAGGCGTAGTTGCCGGTCATCTCGATCATCAACACCACGCCGGTCAGGGGGGCCCGGACGCTCCCCGTGAAAAAGGACGCCATCCCCACCACGGCGAACACATAGGGTTCGACCGGCAGCGTCGGTGCCCATTGGGCCACGGCTTGGCCCGCTTCCAAGCCCACCAGCGCGCCCAACACCAGGATCGGGGCGAAGATGCCCCCGGCGGCCCCCGTGGCGTAGCTGCCGATGGTCAGTGCGAAACGGATCAGGAAATAGAACAGGATGGCCTCCGGGGCCAAGGGATGGCCATCGATGACCCGGCCAGCGAAGGACTGTCCGCCGCCCAGCACTTCGGGGGCCAGCCAACCGCATCCGCCCAGCGCCGCGCCCCAGAGCGGCCACCACCCCCGCCGCCAACCCGTGGTCCAAGGCCCGATCCGCTGCGCCGCGAGCAGGCTGCGATTGAAGACCACGCCCAGGAGGCCACAGGCCGCGCCCAAAGGAACGAAGGCCGGCAACAATTCCAGGGCGGGCGTGGACACCGGGGGCAGGCGGAATACCGGATAGTCGCCCAGGAAGGCGCGGCACACCATGTCGGCCACCAGGCAGGCGACCGCCGCGGTGAAAAACTCCAGCGAGGCGAACCGGCCTTGCAATTCCTCGAGCACGAACACCAATCCCGACAAGGGCGCGTTGAAGGCCGCCGACAGTCCCGCTCCCCCGCCGGCCGCGACCAGGATCCTTAGCCTATCCCGGTCCGGGGCGTTCTTGGCGCAACAATCCCCCAGGGCCTGCCCGACCGCGCCGCCCATCTGCACCGTGGGACCTTCGCGCCCCAGGGCCATGCCGCCGCCGATGCCGATGACGCCGCCGACGAACTTGACCGCCAGCACCCGCGCCCAGGGAAAGGGGCGGCAGCCCTGGAGGACCGCCTTCAGGTGGGGGATGCCGCTGCCGGACGCTTCCGGGGCGTAGCGCCTTACCAGCCAGACGGCGGCGAACACGCAGATGCCCGAAACGGCCATCGGTATGCACATCCCCGCCCCACCGAACTGGCGGGACCATTGGAACAACTGGTTCCGCAGCGACTCGGCGGCGTCCAGGGAGAGGTGGAATCCGACCGCGAGCAATCCCGAGAGGGCTCCCAGCAGCACCGCCCACGGCAACAGGCGATGGCGCTCCCGGTTGAACAGGGCGAAGCGCACGTGTTCGCGGGCGAGTTCATCGGGAATGGTTGCCGGGGCCGGCCTCCCCATGCGTTTGCGTCGCTCCGCGGCTTTATTCATGGCGGGCGGGATCGGGCGTTCTGGATAAGGTGATCATGGCCAGTCCTTCCTGGTTCGTTATCGGAAAACCCAAGCGGCCGGGATCGGGGTCGCGGCATGGAAAGGCCCGGGCATGGTTCATCGCTGGCTAGGTTACTCCCTCCCGCGCGCGCTTGACGATATCCTTGCCGAGGCCGAGTTCGCGGGCGATACGCCGGTAGGAATAGCCCTTGGCGGCCATCTCCATGACCTTGGGCGCTTGAAGTTCGTTGAACGCACCGGCTTCCGAAAATATACGCCGATATTCGCCGCCGGAAGCCCGCCGGTCGGAATCGAGCCTCTTGCCATGGAATACGAAGGCCGAAAAATCCGGGCACGCCAGCCCGGACGCGCATACCGCCCGGTTGTGGCAGTGATCGCAGGATACCGGCTCCGCCTGCGCGTCGTGATCGAGACGATGTGCGTCAGGGAGGACCAAGCCGCCATGGAACCCTTGGCCGTGAGCCCGGCCTCCCGGAAGGCCGAGAGGAGGGTTCGGAAGGCTTGACTTGAAGGATCAACCACCGCCTTTAAGGCTGGGGATTCCATCTTGAGCCCCGGACAAGTGGGGTATTCGCCCATGTATGGTTCACGGGGCCACATCGCGTCCCTCGAACCAACGGTACAAGGCGGGCAACACCACCAAGGTCAACAGCGTGGATGAAATCAGCCCGCCGATCACCACGATGGCGAGGGGGCGCTGGACCTCCGACCCCGGCCCGGTGGAGAACAGGAACGGGATCAGGCTCAGCATGGCGACGGTCGCGGTCATCATCACGGGCCGGAACCGCTGCTTGCAGCCTTCGGCCACGGCCTGCCGGGATTCCACGCCCTGGCTTCGCAGGCTGCGGATGTAGGACACCAGCACAACCCCGTTCAGCACCGCGATGCCCCACAGGGTGATGAAACCCACCGAGGCGGGCACCGAGACATATTCCCCCGAGAGGAACAACGAGAAGATGCCGCCCATGGACGCGAACGGCAATACCAGGATGATGAGCGCCGCGAACCGCAGGGAGCCGAACAGCAGGAATAGCAGGAAGAAGATCGCGCCGATGGTGATGGGGACGATGAGCTTCAGCCGGTTCATGGCCCGTTCCAGGTTCTCGTATTGCCCGCCCCATTTCAGGAAATAGCCGGGCGGCAGCTTCACCTTCTCGCCCACCGCCTCCTGCAACTCGGCGACATAGCCGCCCAGGTCGCGGCCCTGGACGTTGGCCCCGATGACGATGCGGCGCTTCGCCATTTCCCGGCTGATCTGGGCGGGGCCATCCACCTCCTTGACGGTCGCCAGGTCGTCCAGCCGGATCAGGGCGCCATTGGGCGATTGCAGGAGGATCTCATCGATGGACTCCTGGCTGTCCCGGAAGCCCTTCGGGAACCGCACCACCGCGGAAAAGCGCCGCTCCCCCTCGAAAATGTCGGTGGCCACCCGCCCACCGATGGCGGTTTCGATGATGTCGTTGATATCGGCCACGTTGATGCCATGGCGGGCGATGGCGCGGCGGTCGATATCGATGGTCAGGGTGTCCTGGCCGCTGAGCCGTTCCACCCGGATATCGGTGGTGCCCTTCACGGTGTTGAGGACCTTGATGATCTCGTCGGCGGTGCGCTTGAGTTCGTGGAGGTCGTCGCCGAACAGCTTGATGGCGATATCCGAGCGCACACCGGTCACCATCTCGTCCACCTTGTCTGAAATCGGCTGGGCCATGACCACTTGCACGCCCGGCAGCACGCTCAATTTTTCCCGGAGCTTTTCCATGATGGTGTCCTGGGTCCAGCCTTCGGGCAGTTGGTCCCGTGGCTTGATCGTCAGGATCGGCGTGGACTCGTTCTCCGGCTGGGTGTCGGTGGGATTGTCGGCGCGGCCCAGCTGGGACACGGCCATGGCGACGCCGGGCACCTCCATCACCATCCGCATGGCCTCGGTTTCCATGCGGATGGATTCGTCCAGCGAGATGTTGGGCACCCGGTTGATGCCGGTCACGATGGTGCCTTCCTTCATCTCGGGGATGAACGAGGTGCCGAGGAACGGCACCAGGGCGAGGCTCAGCGCCAGGGTCGCGACGGCGGCCAACACCACCTTGACCGGGTTGTCGAGGGCGAAATTCAACAGGGCTAGATAGGGTCGCTTCATCAGCGCGATGACGCGGGTGTCGTGCTCGGAGCCGCCTTTCAGCGCATAGGCGCACAGCACCGGCGAGAGCGTCAGCGAAAAGATCAGCGAAATGAACAAGGCGATGGCGATGGTGTAGGCCAGGGGCGCGAACAGCTTGCCCTCGATGCCTTCCAGGGTCATCAACGGCAGGAACACCAGGCAGATGATCCCGACGCCGAACAGCACCGGAACGGCGACTTCGGTCGCGGCAAGCAGAACCGTCAAATGGCGGTCGCGGGGATGATCCGCCGCCTCGCTGAGGTGGTGGAAGGCGTTCTCGACCACCACCACCGAGCCGTCCACCATGATGCCGATGGCGATGGCCAGCCCGCCCAAGGACATGAGGTTGGCCGAGATGCCGAAGTGGTTCATCGCCATGAACGTGCAGAGCGGCGTGACGATCAGGGTCGCCACCACGATCAGGCTGGAGCGTATATCCCCGAGGTACAGGAACAGCACAATGATCACCAGGGCGATGCCTTCCATCAGCACCTTGCCCACCGTGTGGATGGCCGCGTCCACCAACAGGGAGCGGTCGTAATAGGGCACGATCCTGAGCCCGTCCGGCAACATCCCCCGCTCGTTGATTTCCTGGACCCGCGCCTTGATATCGCCGACCACCCGCTTGGCGTTGCCGCCCCGCATCATCATCACGATGCCCCCGGTGGATTCCGTCACGCCGTTCTTGATGACCGCCCCGGAGCGGACTGCGGCGCCGATGCGCACCTCGGCCACGTCATGGATGAAGACCGGCGTACCGTTGACCTCCTTGAGCATGATGTCCTCGATATCCTCCACCCCCTCGATCAGGCCGACACCCCGGATCAGGGATTGCCGGGCGTAGCGGGGCAGCTTGCCGCCGCCGCTGTTGGCGTTGTTGAGGGCCAGGGCCGTATAAACGTCCTTGAGCGTCAGGCCGTAATGGCGCAGCCGGTCGGGGTTGGGAAACACCTGGTACTGGCGCTCGTAGCCGCCGATGGAGTTGATTTCGGCCACGCCCGGAATACCCCGCAGCAGGGGCCGCACCACCCAATCCTGGAGGGTGCGCCGGGCGGTCAGTTCCTCCACGCCCAGCGCCCGGTCGCCATCGTCGGGGCGTTCGAGGGTGTACTGGTAGACCTCGCCCAGCCCCGAGGACACCGGCCCGAGGACGGGCGTCACGCCTTCCGGCAAATTGCTGGCGGCCTCGATCATCCGCTCCAAGACCAATTGCCGGGCGAAGTACACGTCGGTTTCGTCCGTGAACACCAGGACGATCTGCGAGAGGGCGTTGCGGTTCACCGAGCGCATTTCCACCAATCCCGGCAGGCCGGTCATGGCGATTTCCAGGGGCACGGTCACGAAGCGCTCCACCTCCTCCGGGGAACGCCCCGGCGCCTTTGCCGCCACCTGCACCTGGACGTTGGTCACATCGGGGAAGGCGTCCACCGACAATTGGCGCATGGCCGAGATCCCGGCGGCCAAGAGCGCCAGGGCGATGACCAGCACGATCAGCCGTTGCTTGAGGGCGACGCGGATCAGGTTTTCCATGGCGGGCTATTCCGGTTCCTTGCGGATGGGCAGGTTTCCATCTCCATACGCACGGTCACGGCGGGAGGCAAGGGAGAATGGCAGTAATGATCCGGGGGTCAATCTGGAAAGGTTCATGGTGGCAAGTGTCGATGACGGGCATCCAGTTTATGCCGCCAAGCTTTCATGAACCTTTCGATACCCCCGACGGAGGCGTGGAGGCTTCCGGACCTATCCTCCGGTTTCCAGATCGAAAGCGACCTCGAAACGGGTTCCCCGGAGATGGGGACCGGTTCCGATGTCGATCCGCGCCGCATGGAGCTCGGCGATTTCCCTGACGATGGCGAGCCCCAGCCCGCAACCCTCGCCGGGACTGCCCGGGATGCGGTAGAAGCGCTCGAACACCCGTTCGCGTTCCGCGTCGGGAATCCCCGGCCCACCGTCCTCCACCGCGAGAGAGGGCGATGGCCCGTTCCCGACCGAGACCACGATCCGCCCCCGTTCCGGGCCATAGCAAACGGCGTTGTCGATCAGGTTGTTCAGCAATTCCCGCAACAAGGTGCGATCGCCCTGGACGACCGGCGCGGACCCTTCCGGTTCGTCGAATTCCAGGTCCATCCCCAGGTCCAGCACCTTGGGCACCCAGTCCATGCAGGTTTCCCGCGCCAGTTGGCGGAGGTCGACCGGCGCGAAGGGATGGGTGGCGTCCATGCTGGGCTCGGAGCGGGCGAGGACCAGCAACTGCGTGGTGAGGTGGGAGGCCCGGTCGGCGGAATTCTTGATCTGCCCGAGGGCGGGCCGCATATCCTCCAGGCCGTCGGCGCGCAAGGCCCGCTCGGCCTGGACCTTGAGCCCCGCCAGGGGGGTGCGCAATTGGTGGGCGGCGTTCTCGATGAACCGCCGCTGGGCGGCCATCGCCTCGGCCAGTTGCCGCAACAACTCGTTGATGGTGCGGGTCAGGGAGCGCACCTCCAGGGGGACCCCGGAATCCGGGATGGGGCTCAATTCCCGGGGCGAACGGCGGGCGATCATGCCGGCCAGGTCGCGCAGGGGCTTGAGTCCCCGGTTGATGCCGGTCCAAAAGTGCAGGCCGGTGACGAGGACCAGCAGCACCTGGGGCAGGGCCACGGCCAGGAGGATTTCCTTCATCATGCTCTGCCGCTTGCGCAGGGTCTCGGCCACGGAGATCAAGGCTTCGCCGGAAGCCTCCGTCGGTTCCGTCACCACGGACACGACCCTGACCGGCTTGCCCTGGAACTCGCCGTCGGAAAAATACGGCTGCGTCTTGTCCAGGGTGTCGAACTTGGGGCTGGGGAGTCCCTTGTCGCCCGCCATGAAGCCCGTCGCCTCGGATTCCACCTTGAAGAAGGTCTTGTCGGTATCGTCCCAGCGGAACACCTCCACCGCGATGGGCGGCAGTTCGAATGTGACCTTGTCCTTGTAGGCCTTGACCTCCTGCGCCAGGGAGCGGGCGGAATCCAACAGCCAGCGGTCATAGGCCTGGTTGGCGTAGTGCAGGGCCACGAAATAGGACACGGCGGTATCCAGGACGACCACCAGGGTCAAGGGCAGTGTCAGCCGTAGCAGCAACTGCTTCCTGAGGCTTTGCGGCTTACGCATCCCCGTCCTTCTCCAACAAATAGCCCAGCCCGCGCAGGGTCCTGATGTTGATCCCCAGGGGGTCGAGGCGTTTGCGCAGGCGGTGCACATAGACCTCGATGGCGTTGTCCGCCAGTTCCTCCTGCCGCACGGCCAGGCGTTGGGCAATCCGGTCCTTGCTCACCACCCGGCCCGCCTGCAACAACAGGGCCTCCAACACGCCGTACTCGCGGGAGGGGAGCAACATCGGCTCGCCATCCACCGAGACCCGATGGCTGGCGGTGTCCAGCGCCAAACGGCCAAAGGCGATCTCGTGGTTGAAACCCCCATGGCTGCGGCGGATCAGCGCCCGGACCCGCGCCTCCAGTTCGCGGAGTTCGAAAGGCTTGACCATGTAGTCGTCCGCGCCCGCTTCGAGTCCGCCGACACGGTCGTTGATGCCGTCCCGCGCGGTCAGGATCAACACGGGGGTCGGGCACTTCCTGGCCCGGAGCGCCCGCAACACCTCGCGCCCGTCCCCGTCGGGCAACCCCAGGTCGAGGATGACCACGTCGAAGGCCTGGGTGCGCAGGGCGCTGTCGGCATAGGAAGAGGTTGCCGCCAGGGTGAGGTCGAAGCCGGACTGGGCGAGGCTGTGCGAAAGCCCGTCCGCCAGGGTGGCGTCGTCCTCCACCAATAGGATTCTCATCGATTTTCTCCGCCGTGGCCGTGAAAGGTTGGTGAAAGGTTTCGATCCTAAAATGGTTGACCGCATCGCCATGGCTTTACAAAAGCGCCTTGAGAATAGGCGGATACGGGCATTGCATGCCGGATTTTGCAGGGTGGGGGGTGGATCCGGCAATGGACGGTAAACGGTTCTGCCCTAACTATCGCGGCGTCGCCCAATGGCCAGGCTTGGAAAAGGGCGGAATGATGGATATCGTGCGGCGCGGATCGGAAAACGCCCGCGCCAGCGGGCAAGGGCCAAGGCTATGAACTTCCAAGCGAATCAGACACTCACGCGCAACATCCCACTGGATTTTTTCCGGGGCGTGGCCCTCTTGATCATTTTCATCAACCACGTCCCCGGCAACGAACTGCTGCTCTATACGCCCTCCCGCTTCGGCCTGAGCGATGCCGCCGAGATCTTCGTCTTCCTGTCGGGATACGCGGCGGCCCTGGCCTATGGCAAAAGCTTCGAGTCCCGCGGGCTGGGCTTGGGCAGCCTCGGCGTGTTGTACCGATGCGTCCAAATCTATGCCGCCCACCTGGGCATCTTTTTCCTGTTGGCCGCACTCTGCGTGCTGGGCAACTCCGCCTTCGGGTCACCGGACTACATCGACCGGCTCAATATCCGTTTCTTCTTCGACCACACTGAGGAAGCCCTGCTGGGATTGATCAGCCTGCGCTATGTGCCGAATTATTTCGACATCCTGCCCATGTATCTGGTGGTCATGCTGTGGATTCCGGTGGTATGGGCGCTGTCCAGGGTCGGGGTCTGGCTGGCCCTGGCCTTCCCGGTGGCGCTCTATCTCGCCATGCCGGTGTTCGATCTGGAATTCCCAGCCGAGATGCATGGCGACCGGCCCTGGTTCTTCAATCCGTTCGGGTGGCAATTGATCTTCTTCACCGGGTTCGCCTTCGGGCGAGGCTGGCTCGAGGCCCCGGCCCCCAAGCCCTGGCTGCTCGCCCTCTGCGGCGTGTTCATCCTCGCTTCCCTGCCGTTCGGCCCCGAACCGGCCCTGCGGCCCACCGGGTGGCTGATGCGGCTGCACGCCGACTTGCGCCCTTGGCTGGACAAGACCCGGTTCGGCCTCCTGCGCTGGGTGCATTTCCTCGCCCTGGCCTATGTGGCGACGAGCCTGCTCAAGGATCACGGCCATTGGCTGGCGGGCCGCGCGGCCCGGCCCATCGTCCGCATGGGCGGCCAGTCCTTGCCGGTCTTCGCCGTCGGCATGGCCTTGTCCTACATCGGCGGGATGGTGTTCGACCGGTTCGGCCACGGCTTCCTGGGCCTGTCGCTGGTCAATATCGGCGGCTGCGCGGTGTTGATGGCCAGCGCGGGGCTGATGGCTTGGCTCAAGTCCCGGCCTTGGCGGGTTACAACCGCCGCCGCGCCACCCAGGCTCCAACTAACCGTCAACGATCCGCGCGTCCCCCCGGACGGGCCCCGGCCCATCCTCCTGACGGCGAGGACGGAAAACCCCCTGGCGTTCCAGCCCGTCCCCAGGGCGGTCCCGGCGCGGCGGACCGGACACATCCGGGAGCGTGGGTTCGGTTGAATCCCCCCCGCGCTTGGTCCACCATGGACCGTTTCAAGGAGCAAGGTCATGGACTCGACCGTGCATACGTTCTTCCTGCACCTCCTCGCCATCCTGGTGACGGCCCGCCTGTTCGCGGAGGCCGCGGCCCTGGCCCGCATGCCCTCGGTGGTGGGCGAGTTGCTGGCCGGCATCGTCCTGGGGCCCACCGCGCTGGGCTGGGTCGAGCCCGACCGGGTGATCCGCATGCTGGCCGAGATCGGCATCATCCTGCTGCTGTTCGAGGCCGGGCTGGATACGGACGTCCGGCAGTTGATCCGGGCGGGGGCCAAGGCGGCGGTGGTGGCGGTCAACGGCTTCGTCTGGCCGTTCGCGCTGGGCTTCGCGGTCGGCTTCTACGGCTTCGGCAGGCCGCTCCTGGAATCCCTGTTCATCGGCGGCACCCTGACCGCCACCAGCATCGGCATCACCTTGCGGGTATTGGCCGACCTCCACCGGCAGCAGTCCCACGAGGCCCGGCTGGTCATGGGGGCGGCGGTCATCGACGACGTGCTGGGGGTGGTATTGCTCGCCCTGCTCTACCGGTTCGCCTCGGAGGATGCCGTCGGCCTCGCCAACGCGGCGCGGCTACTGGGCTTCATCGCCTTGTTCTTGCTGCTGGCCCCGGTGGTGGCCAAGGGGCTTTCGCTGGTCATCCAGCGGGTGGAACGGTCCACCGGGATTCCGGGGCTCATCCCGACCGCCGTGGTGTCCTTGGTGCTGTTCCTGGCTTGGCTGTCCAAGGAGGCCGGGGCTCCCGAACTCCTGGGCGGGTTCGCGGCCGGGTTGGCCCTGTCGAGCCGGTTTTTCCTGCCCTTCGGCCTGACCCCGCGCATCGACCCGGCCTTCACCGGGCGTATCGAGGCGCAGATGCGGCCCATCGTCCACCTGTTCGTCCCCATCTTCTTCGTGGTGGTGGGCTTGTCCCTGGACCTCCGCGCCATCGATTGGCGTTCCCCGTTCGTCTGGGAACTGTCCCTGGCCTTGACCGGCGTGGCCCTGGTGGGCAAGCTGCTCAGCGCCGTGTTCATCCGGGAGCGCTGGTCGACCCGCCTCGCCGTCGGCTTGGCGATGGTGCCGCGCGGGGAAGTGGGGTTGATCTTCGCGGAATTGGGCCGGTCCTCGAACATCCTGGACAACGAGGTCTATGCCGTCCTGGTCATCGTGATCGCGCTGACCACCCTCGGCACCCCCCTCCTGCTCAAGGGCTACTTCCATTGGCTGGGGCGGCATTCCGGCGATGCCGTGCCCCCCGGGCCGGATTAGGCGTGGAACCGGCGCTTGCGTCCCCAAGCCGTCCCTGTGGCCCCGCCAGGACCGGCCCTTGGCTCGGTCAGAACAACCCGGCATTGATCAGGAAATGGCTGCCGACGCTGGCCGCGTACCCCAGGAGGATGGCCGGCAACCATCTCAGGTGGGTCATGAAGCTGTACACCCCCTTGGCCTGCCCCATCAGCGCCACCCCGGCGGTCAGGGTGACCAACAGCCATTGCCCTTCGGACATCTCCAGGCCGTTAGGATTTTTTGGGGGTCCATTGGTCATAATCGTTGAGGATCGGTTGTTGGCGCAATCCGGGACCACCGCTCAAGACATGGAGGGGTTCGCATGTGCATATGGACGCGCTTTAGGGCATGGATGGCGGCGGGGGTTTTACTGGCCGGACCGTCGCTGGCGGCAGAACCGCCCACTTCGTCCCAACCCATTGCCGGGGGAACCGGCCCCCAATCCCAGCCCCTCGTCTCCCCGCTTTCCACTGGCCGGACTCCCAGTTCCCTGCCCGCCTTGCTGGTCATGCCCGGCGACCTCAGCGCCGAGCGGGTTTCCACAACGGGCTGCTGGGCCCAGTTCTACGAAGGGCCGAATTTCCGGGGAACCCAACTCAATATCCTCGGCCCCGTGGAGATGCGCGTTATGCAAGGCCCGTTCAACGTCGAGTGGAAAAAGCTCGGCAGTGCTTCGGTCGGGCCTAGGGCGCGGGTGGCGGTCTTCGACGACGATGGCTTCGAGGGACGCCGGCTGGTCCTGGAACCGAACTCCCGGATCCAGGATTTCGACCCCATGTGGGGCCGGGGATGGTTGGGATGGCTGTTGCGTGAACGGATCGAATCCATGCAGGTGCTCTGCGTCCCCTGAACCGCGTATAGGTTGCCTGGCCAGGCTTCGAAGTCCCGGCAAAGCGCCCTTATGTGCGGTGTTGCGTCGACCCTGCCGGTAGCCATGCGTAGAATCGGACCAGGCGGCATAGTGGAGATAGCCAAGGAGAGGTTGTGCTATATGCCGGAATTCACCTGTGATCTGGGCCAGCGGGGTACGCCGCTCAACCACGTCTGGGAACACACCATGGGCAGCGGCCACGCGCTGTTGGGATTGCGTGCCGATTGGCAGGCGCAATTGCGGCGCTGCCGTACCGAGTTGGGCTTACAACATGTGCGTTTCCACGGCCTCCTCGACGACGACATGGGCACCCTGACCACGCAACGGGACGAATCCATCTACTCGTTCTTCAACGCCGACCGGATCATGGATTTGCTGGTGTCCATCGGCATGCGCCCCTTCGTGGAGCTCGGCTTCATGCCCACGGCCCTGGCCTCGGGCGACACCACCGTCTTCCACTACCGGGGCAACGTGACCCCGCCCAAGGACTATGCCGCCTGGGAAACCCTGATCCACAAGCTGGTGGCGCATTGGGCGGAGCGCTATGGCCTCAAGGAAGTGCGGCAATGGTATTTCGAGGTGTGGAACGAGCCCAACCTGGAAGCGTTCTGGACCGGGAGCCAAGCGGATTATTTCGAGCTTTACCGCCATACGGCGCGGGCGATCAAGCGCGTCGACGAACGCTTGCGGGTGGGGGGGCCGGCCACCGCGCAGAACCAATGGATAAGCGACTTCATCGACTTTTGCGACGGCGAACAATTGCCGGTGGATTTCGTCAGCACCCACCAATACCCGACCGACGCCTTCGGCCAGCCCGGCGACGACACCGAACGGCAACTGGCCCTGTCCCAACGCGGCATCCTCAGGCAGCGGGCGCTGGACGTGCGGCGCGAGGCCGGGAACAAGCCGGTCTACTACACCGAATGGAACACCTCGTCCAACCCGTTCTTCCACCGCCACGACGAGCCCTACGCCGCCGCCTTCGCCCTGAAAAGCTGGCTGGAGGCGGCGGATATCGTCCAGGGCTATAGCTACTGGACCTTTTCCGACCTGTTCGAGGAGAACTATTTCTCCTCGGTGCCCTTCCATGGCGGCTTCGGCCTGTTGACCCTCCATGGCATCGCCAAGCCGACCTACCGCGCCGCGCAGATCCTGCACCGGCTGGGCGACGAGCGCCTGCTGGTCGATGGCCTGCACAGCACGGTCGATTGCTGGGTGACGCGGCGCGATGGAGCCCTGAGGATCGTCCTCGCCAACCACGCCCTGCCCACCCACGCCATCGAACCCGAGCCCGTGGTCCTGACCCTGCGCCATGCCGATCCGCCACGCCGGGCCTGGTTGGAACGGATCGACGAGACCCACGCCAACCCCCGCCGGGTCTGGGAGCGGGCCATGGGCCAACCCGAATACCTGAGCCCGGATCAGGTCGAGGCGTTGCAAGGCGCTTCGGCCCTGGTGCCCGAACCCTTGGTTTGGCGTATGGAGGGCGGCAATCTCGTGTGCGGGTTGACGATCCCGCCCCATGCGGTTGCGGCGATCAGCCTGGACTACTAGCCCGCCCGGCGCATATGGATGGAACCGAATGAACACCAATGACCCATCGGCACAGGCGGTACCCGCCGGGAACGAGACGTTGCTGGACGGCCTGCAATGCGCGGCCTTCGAGTACTTCCGGCACGAGGCCAACCCGGACAACGGCCTAGTCGCGGACAGCACCAGACCTGGAAGCCCCGCCAGCATCGGCGCGACGGGGTTCGCCTTGACGCTGTATCCCGTCGGCGTCGAGCGGGGGTTCATGCCCCGCGCCGAGGCGGTGGCGCGCACCCTCGCGGCCTTGCGCCATCTATGGCACGCGCCGCAAGGCCCGGAACCCGACGCCACGGGCCACCGGGGCTTCTTCTACCACTTCCTGGATATGGAACGGGGACGGCGGGCGCTGGAATGCGAGCTTTCGACCATCGACACGGCGTTCCTCCTGGCCGGAGCCTTGCTCGCGGGCCGGTACTTCCAGGGCGACGATGCCGACGAATGTGAAATCCGCCGCCTGGCCGACGCGCTGTACCGCCGTGCCGATTGGCAATGGGCACAGAACGGCGGCTGTGCGCTGGCCACGGCCTGGACCCCGGAACAGGGCTTCGCCCACAACCGTTGGTATGGCTACAGCGAAGCCCTGATCCTGTACGTCCTGGGACTGGGTTCGCCCACCCACCCCCTGCCGCCCAACAGCTACGCCGTGTGGACCACGCGCTACGACTGGCGCGAGGCCTACGGGTACGGGCTGCTGTACGCCGGTCCCCTGTTCATCCACCAGTTCTCGCATCTCTGGATCGATTTCCGCCAGATCCAGGACGCTTATATGCGGACCAAGGGCATCGACTACTTCGAGAACAGCCGCCGGGCGACCTGCGCCCAGCGGGACTACGCCCTCCAGAATCCCCATGGATTCCGCAACTACGGCGAACACTGCTGGGGCATCACCGCCAGCGACGGGCCGGACCGGACTTGCGAGGTGGCCGGGCATGAACGGCGGTTCTTCGGCTACCTGGCCCGGGGCGCGCCGTTCGGCCCGGACGACGGCACCTTGGCCCCCTGGGCCGCCGCCGCCTCCCTGCCCTTCGCGCCCGAAATCGTCCTGCCCACCCTCCATTATTTGAGCGGGCTCCATGGCGGGGCCGCCGTTGCCTATGGCTTCACGGGATCGTTCAACCCCACGGTTCCAGACCCGGCCCATCCCGAGATCGGCTGGCTGTCGCCCTGGCACCTGGGGATCAACCAAGGCCCCATCGTCATCATGGCGGAGAACTACCGTTCGGGCCTGGTGTGGCGGCTGATGCGCGGTTGCCCCTATGTGGTGAAGGGCTTGCGCCGGGCGGGATTCGGGGGCAGCTGGCTGGGCCGGGACTGAAACCGGCGGCACCCCGGCTCGACCGGGGGTTTCATCGCTCGACATAGGGGAAAAGCCATGGCCCAACCGGATATCGTCGTCGTCACCGGATCGTCCGCCGGGATCGGACGCGCCACCGCCCTGGAGTTCGCACGGCATGGGGCCAAGCTGGCGCTCCTGGCCCGTGGGATCGACGGGCTGGCGGGGGCACAGCGGGAAATCGAGCAGGTGGGCGGCACCGCCCTCGTCATCCCCACCGACGTGGCCGACCCGGAGCAGGTGGAACGCGCCGCCGACCGGGTGGAACGGGAACTCGGCCCCATCGACATCTGGGTGAACTGCGCCATGGTCACGGTGTTCTCGCCGGTCGAGGCGATGACGCCGGGGGAGTTCCGGCGGGTCACCGAAGTCACCTATCTCGGCACCGTCCACGGCACCTTGGCGGCGCTCAAGCGGATGCGGCCACGCGGCCGGGGCACCATCGTGCAGGTGGGTTCCGCCCTGGCCTACCGCGCCATCCCGCTGCAATCGGCCTATTGCGGGGCCAAGTTCGCCATCCGGGGCTTCACCGACGCCCTGCGCTCGGAACTGATCCACGACCGCTCGCCGGTCAAGCTGACCATGGTGCAGATCGCGGCCTTCAACACGCCCCAGTTCGATTGGGCGCGCATCCACCTCGACCAGAACCCGCAGCCGGTCCCGCCCATCTTCCAGCCCGAAGTCGCGGCGCGGGGCATCGTCCACGCGGCCTATCATCCACGCCGGGAATTCTGGATCGGCTGGCCGACCGTCAAGGCCATCCTCGGCAACAAGCTGATCCCGGGGTTGCTCGACCGCTACCTCGCCAGCCGGGCCTACGAGGGCCAGTTCGGTCCCGAGCCCCTGCCCGCCCACCGTCCCGACAACCTGTTCGAGCCGGTGCCCGGCGACCACGGCAGCCATGGCCGCTTCGACGCGCGGGCGAAACCCGATAGCTGGCAATTGCTCGCCAATATGCACCGGGGTTGGATCGTCGGCGCACTGGGAATCCTGATCCTGCTAGCCGCGATCCTGGCAGGCTGAGGTTTTAGGGCCGATCCTCGCGGAACTCCACCAAGTCTCCCCGCACGGTGACCTTGGGCAGGGAGAACAGGATGAAATAAGGATTGTCCTGCACGTACACCACGTTCGCCAGGGCCTGGGGCCTGCCCCCCGTGATCCCGGCATCGCGGTACATGCCCGCGATGGCTTCGATGTAGTCGGGGCTCTTGAGGGTCAGGAAGCCGAACAGCCGGAATCCGGTGCTATGGCCCATGGCGTGAACCTTGACCACCTGGAAGTTCGCCTTGGCCAAATCCACCTGGGTCAGGCCCGTGGCTTGGACACCTCCTCCGCCACCGCCCGACGTTTGGCCCAAAGGAAGCCCCAACAGCGCGGGCGCGGCCGCGCAGCCCATCAGGATGAGCAAGACGGGCATCGTCAGCAGAATTTTCATGGCGATGATTCCTCGGCGTAGGCCACGGTGCTGAGCAGCGCCAACGCCGCCTGCCGCGAATCCAGCCGGGTGTGCTGGACCACGATGGGCCGGTCGGATTCGATCAGGCTGGCGTAGTCGACGCCCCGGGGGATGGGTTCCGGATCGTCCAAGTCGTTGAAGCGCAGGTGCAGGGTGCGCCGTGCAGGGACCGTCACCCGGTACGGCCCGGCGGGTTCGCGGTCGGCGAAGAGCACGGTGATGACGACCTGGGCATCGATATCGCCGGTATTGAGCAGGCAGGCCGTTTCGTGGCTCTCGAACTCCCGGCCCGGACCGGTGCTATCCGGTGGGATGTAGCCTTCCGCGATGGCCCAGCGGGTTTTGCCGACAGTATTGCTCATGGGGTTTCCTCTGGTTTTCCATTCCAACTTCCCAGCCCGGGGTACCGGGCAATCCTCCGGTCCCATCACCGGGCTACATCGTTTCCTTGATACCCTTCCTGAGCAGCCACCAGTTCACCGGATAGCTGGTCAGGAATCCGGCGAGCATGGCGATCTGCATCATGAACCAGAACACCGGATCGGTCTTGGGCAGTTTATGGCCGAATAGGACGAACACGGTGAGCGCCATCCAGCCGTACATGCCGACCTGCCAGGCCGTGAGCGACAGGGCATCGGCCTTGAGCGCCGCCGCCAGCCCCTGGGTCGGGGGCAGCTTCCGCATCGGCTGGATCGTGAAATATTGGAAAACGATCCCGAACAGGAAGGCCAGCGCATAATCCAAGGCCCAGGCCGCGAACAGGGGCTTGCCGAACAGGGTGAGCGGCACGAAGAACACGAACCACTCCGCCACGATATCCCCCAGGGCGCAGCCGCTGCCGCAATGGGTCGTGCCGAGGCCGACGGACTGCCAGAACGGCCTCTCCCGGGACGGTTCCCCCCGTGGTCCGGCGCGTCCGATGGCGGCATAGGCCCAGAGCGCCAACGGACCGCCGAACAGCGCCGTCAGCGGCCAGACGAGGTCCATGATTCACATCCGTTGATGGCGGCCGAACAGGAAAATATCGACCACGAGGGCCAGGGCGCCGAACCCCGCCATCAGCAGCGATGCGATCGCCAGGACATGGAGCCAAACGGACATACACCCTCTCCTTTGACATATGTTTCACGACCTCTTGCGGCGTCGCGAAGCTCATCGCCGCATCCCACCGCTCACCCGGTGTCCTTCCGCCGCGCCGACCGGTGGAACCAACGCGCGATCAGCACGTCGGTGGACGAGTGCGCGACCATCGACCCGGCGATGACCAGGGCGACCAGGTGGAACAAATGGGAAGCGCCGGGGATGGCGGCCTTCAGGATGAGGATGCCGTAAACCACGGACGCGAAACCCTTGGGTCCGAACCAAGCCGCCACCCAGCGTTCCCGTCCATCCAGGGGACTCCCCAGTAAGGCGATATGCAACGCCAGGGGCCGGGCCACGAACAGCGCCGCGCAGGCGAACAGGTAGCTTGCGGGCGCGGTTTCCCGGAAGAACCCCGGCGAGATCAGGGCACCGAACGCCATCAGGGCTAAAAGTTTCAGCACCTCGGCGATCTGTTCGCCGGTGGCCAGGAAGCCATCCCGCCAGGCCACGCCCACGCTGGTCAGAGTGATGCCTGCGGCGAAGGCCGCGAGATATTCGTTCACCCCCAGTACCCGGGACAGGGACAGCACCAACAGGCCCACCGCCAAGGCGAACAGTGGCTGGTATTCCCGCGAGACCCGGAACAGGCAAGCCCGTTCGAGCCCCACCGCGGCCCAAGGCACGGCGACGCCAAGCAGCGCGCCGGACAGGATTTCGGCCACGAGTTGGCCGCTTCCGGCGTCCACCGACCGCAAGCGGGCCAGGATCACCAGCACGATGGGCAAGGCAAGGCCATCGTTCAGGCCGCTTTCCACCCGCAATAGATGACGCAGGCGTGCGGGGATTTCCTCCCTGCCCACGATGGCGACGGCGAACACGGGGTCCGTCGGGCCTAGCACCGCGCCCACCAAAAAGGCTTCCACCCAGCCCAGGCCGACGAGGGCGTGGGCGAACACCGCCGTGATGCCCATCGTCAGCGGCATCCCCAGCAGCAAGGCCCGGCCCGGCAGATGCCAGGCCGTGGCCAGGTCGCGGAAACTGATGCGCATGCCATCGCTGAACAACACGCTGAACAAGGCCAGGTCCGCCAACACCGCCACCGGCGGATCGTCGGGACGCAGCGCGATCACGCCCAAGCCCCCTTCGCCCAAGGCGAAGCCGCCCGCCAGGAACAACACCGCCGTGGACAGCACACTGCGCTCGGCCAACCCCGACAACAGCACCGCCACCAGCAACAAGGCGGCGTAGGACAGCGCGATCCATTCCCAGGAGCTTCCCGCCATGCTTGGATTTCCCCACTTTCGCCCGCCCGTGGATCCGGCCCGCCGGGTTCAAAGCGGTTCTATCCGTTCGCCCAGGGTGTCCCGGAGGTAGAAAATCCGCACCAGGACCATGACGACCACCGCCAGGGGTGGTGCCAGCAGCAGGCCCAGGATGCCGAAGCCCGCCCCCATGAACAATTGCGCCGCGAACATCAAGGCCGGTGCCATGGCAACCGTCCGCTGCTGGATGAGGGGCATGAGGAGGAAGCCTTCCAGGCTCTGCACGGCGAAATACAGCAGGGCCACATAAAAGGCCGTCGCCCCGTCCTGGGACAGGCCGACCAATACCGCAGGCACAGCGGCGACGAGCGGCCCGATATTGGGGATGAAATCCAGGACCGCGTTGAGCAGGGACAGGATGAAGACGAACGGCATGCCCAGGATCGCCAACCCGATGCCGGTCGCCACCCCCACCGCCGACATCGCGGCGATCCTGCCCAGCAACCACCAGCGCAAGGCGTGCCCGATGCGTTGGAAAGCCTCCCCGACGCGCTCCCGGTGGCGCGGGGGAAACAGGCGCAGGGTGCCATCGATATAGAGGCCCGGTTGGGCGGCGAGATAAATGCCCAGCACCGCCACGACCAACACGCTGCCCAGGGCACCGAGCGCGGTGGAAAACACACCGGCGACCTTCGCGAGTTGCTGCGGATCCGCCAGGCCGTTCCCCAACCTGGACAGGGCGTCGACGAGGTCCGGCCCCCAGGCGTAGTGGTCGGCGGCGGTCTTGAACCGGGCCAGCGCCGTGGGCATCCGCCGCACCAATTGATAGAAGCCGTCCACGATGGCCGGGCCATACAAGGCGCCGATCAACGCGAACGCGCCCAGCAGCGCCAAAACCACCGCCGCCAAGGACCAGCCCATGGACAAGGCGCTGTGGCGGCTAACCCACTCCGCCAGCGTGCGCAGGAAAATGGCCACCAGGATGGCGGCGAATATCAGCAGGAGGATTTGGGACACCTGCCAAACCGCCAACGACAACGCGAGGACCGCCGCGCCGATGAGCGCCACGATCAAGGTCCGCCGCGTCAACCAGCCATCGACGCGCTGCTCCGTGCCCGCTTCCTCCGCCGGGACGGTGTCCGTCGACGGTTTGACTCGATCCCACATGCTCATGTCGTTCCCTCCATGGTTGAGCCGGTCCATTCCCGTCCATCCCGGACATCGGGAGCGCCCTATGCCTAGGACCGGGATCGTCCGCCGAAGTTGTCGCCGTCCTTGCGGGTGCGGCCATGAACGGGGCGGGACGGGGCGGGTCGAAACAGGCAGCGCGGTCGAACGCATCGCGTCCAGGCGGATCGATTGGCCTGAATAACCTGGGATGGCCGGAGCCCGCCGCTTTTGGAAGGAAGGTAATACCGATGGAAACACCCGCCGACGCCCGCCGTGCCGGGCGGTATCGCGGACCCGTCCGCGCCGCAAGGGCAAGCGCCCCGGCGTGGCGCGGCACGGCGTCGGATACCTGTTCAACCCCATGGTCTTGATGGGCCTGTTGCGGATGCCGACCACAGGTTGCGGCACACCCCTCCTTGGCCCGTTACAGCCCCAATTCGCTCAGTCCCGGATGATCGTCGGGGCGGCGGCCCGGCGGCCAATGGAATTTCCGTTCGGCCTCCGTGATCGGTAGGTCGTTGATGCTGGCGAACCTGCGCCGCATCAAGCCGTTCCCGTCGAATTCCCAGTTCTCATTGCCATACGAGCGGAACCAGTGGCCGGAATCATCCCGCCATTCGTAGGCGAAACGCACGGCGATCCGGTGGTCGGCGCAGGCCCAGAGTTCCTTGATCAACCGGTAATCCAGTTCACGCGCCCATTTGCGGGTCAAAAACTCGACGATGCTTTCCCGCCCCTTCGGGAACTCGGCGCGGTTCCGCCATTCGCTGTCGGGGGTGTAGGCCAGGGCGACGCGCTGCGGGTCGCGGCTGTTCCAGGCATCCTCGGCCATCCTGACTTTTTGGGCCGCCGTTTCGGGGGTGAAGGGCGGAAAGGGCGGGCGCGATTCGATATTTGTCGTCATGGTGAAAGTCCTCGTCATTGTTGAAGGCGCGGCGTCGCCGATGGACCGGTTCACATGCCGGGCATGGCGACATAGCCCGGCAGTTCTTGGATACGGGTAAACCAATCCCGCATGGCCGGGTAGTGGGCGGGTTCGATGCCACCCTCCCACGCCAGGGCCAGGTAGGGATAGCAGGCGATGTCGGCGAGGGTCGGCCGGTCCAGCGCCAGCCATGCCCGTCCGCCGAGATGGGTTTCGATGATTCCCATGACCTCGGCGGCCACGGCGAGCGCCGCATCGTAGTCCAGCGGTATCCCGAATTTCCGGTGCAGCCGGGCCGCGTTGGGACCCCGGGCGATCTCGTTGGCGGCGGTGAACAGCCAAGGGGTCACGGCGGCCAGTTCCCCGGCCTCGTCCGGCCACCAGGCCGGGCCGCCGTATTTCCGCGCCAGGTAGATCAGGATGGCTTGGCTATCGCGCACGGCCAATCCAGCATCCACCAGTACCGGCACCTGGCCGAACGGATTCAGGGCCAGGAAGGCTTCCTGCTTGTGTTCCCGCTCGGTCCCCCGCACGGGGATGGAACGGTATTCCACTCCCAGCAGGGAGAGCATCAGGCGGACCTTGTGGCAATTGCCCGATAGGGCGAATTCATAGAGTTCGATCATGGCGTGGGTCGCTCCTCTGGTATGGGGAAAGCAAAACGTATCAACGGCGCTGCGGCTAAGCGGGGTCGGCGGCTGTATTCAGCAAGTCCGGCATCGCGGCCAAGCGGGCTTTGAGCGCCCGGTTCTCCCGCTCCAATTCGGCCAAGCGTTGCTCCAGGGGTTCCAGCCATCCTGCCCTGACCTCGTCCTCGGTGAATTTCGGGGTGATGTGCTGGGGACAATTCCAGTCGTAGGCCTCGACCGTCAGCACGATGGCCCGCTCGACCCGCGCCCGGTAGCCCGGCAATTCCAGTTGGGCCAGGAGCGCGGGATCGTCCGCCGCGTCCACGACGCGGGCCCGCGCCCACAGCTTCAGCCGCCGCCGGTTCGGGTAATCCATGAGGAACAGCGAGACGCGGTCATCCGCGCTCAAATTGCCCACGCTGAGGTATTGCCGGTTGCCTTGGAAGTCGGCGAAGCCGAGGGTCTTTTCATCCAGCACCTTCAGGAAACCCTTGGGGCCGCCGCGATGTTGGACATAGGGCCAGCCGTTCTCGCCCACTGACCCCATGTAGAAGCTGTCGCGCTCGGCCAGGAAGGCGATCTCGTGCTCGCCCAGAATGTCCCGGCGTTGCCCGTCGGACGCCAATCGCTGATTGGATTGGCGGGATCCATAACGCTCCTGCGCCGCCCTGACCGAATCCGTGAACGCGATTTCCGCGAATGCGCGTGCCATGGTTGATCTCTCCTTGAAGGGTTGCCGATATTCCCAGGTGGACCCCGCAGTCCGCCGACGCGCCGCGCCGACGGTTCGCAGGTCATGGGGTTTTTCTGTTGGATGCTTCACGCCGCAACGCGCAAACCGGCCTTGACCTCCGGGAAGTCGATCTCGGTTTGAGCCACTTCGTTGACATAGTTGGTCAAGGTGTTCAGCGCGACATGCAGCACGATCTCCACGATCTGGGCGTCGTCGTAGCCGGTCGCCTTCACCGCCCGGACGTCGGCGTCCGTGACATGGCCGCGTTCGAGCGCGACCCGGCTAGCGAAATGGACGGCGGCGGCGGCCTTGGGATCGGACGAGGTGCCGTTGCGGTTGGCCGCCAGTTCGGCGTCGTCCAGTTTTGCCAGGTGCTTGCCCAGGTAGGTATGCGCCGACAGGCAATAGCCGCAGGCATTGATCTCGGCGATAGCCAGGGCGATGCGCTCGCCGGTTTTGGCGCCGAGGCTGCCCTTGGCCAGGGCGGCATTGAGTCCCAGGTAGCCTTCCAAGGCCGCCGGGCTGTTGCCGACCAATTTCATGAGGTTCGGCACCGTGCCCAGTTGCTTGTGAACGGCGGCCAACAGCGGTTGGGATGCGGCGGGGGCTAGCTCGACGGCGGGAATGGCGATTCGGTTCATGGCGGTTCTCCGGTTTATGGTTTGGGTTGGATGGGCGCCGCACGCTGCGTTGCGGACGGCTATACTGTGCGCTGTTCCCTTTGGAACAAGAATACCCATTTACCGGAAAATACCCTTCCATTAAGTGGAATAAATCTAGGCCCCGCGAATGGGCCGTCCGCCCCGATGTTTAGCCAGGGTAAACAGGGTGCCGATGCTTCAACCGCCACTTTTGGGATTCCAAGCATGGACCGATTGCACTTGATGACGGTGTTCGTGGCAGTGGCGGAAGCGGAGAGCTTCGCGGGCGGTGCCCGGCGGCTGGGGATGTCGCCCCCGGCCGTGACCCGGGCGGTCGCGGCGCTGGAGGAACGGCTCGGAGTGAAACTGCTCAACCGGACCACCCGGTTCGTGCGCGCCACCGAGGCGGGGCAACGCTACCTGGACGACGCACGCCGCATCATCGGCGAAGTGGATGAAGCCGACGAAGCCGCCGCAGGCATCAACGCCGAACCACGCGGCCACCTGGCGGTCACGGCACCGGCGCTGTTCGGCAAGATGTTCGTCCTG
This sequence comes from Methylomagnum ishizawai, assembly GCF_019670005.1. Classification (NCBI taxonomy): domain Bacteria; kingdom Pseudomonadati; phylum Pseudomonadota; class Gammaproteobacteria; order Methylococcales; family Methylococcaceae; genus Methylomagnum; species Methylomagnum ishizawai. Next base: position 38,499 of record NZ_AP019785.1, read on the forward strand.
CCCGGCATCGTCGAATATTTGCGGCGCCACCCGGCCATGGAGGTGTCGGCCTTGTTCGTGGACCGGGTCGTGAACCTGTTGGAGGAAGGGCTGGATGTGGGCGTGCGCATCGGCGAATTGCCGGATTCCAGCATGAAGGCGATCCGCGTAGGGTCGGTCCGGCGCGTGCTGTGCGCTTCCCCCGCCTATCTCGAAAAGCACGGCACGCCCGCTGATTTGACGGCCCTGCCGGTGCACACCCTCATCGCGGCTTCCGCCGTCACCCCCACCCATGAATGGAAGTTTGGCCAGGGTCCGGGTGCGTCTTCCGTCCGGGTCCATCCCAGGCTCACCGTGAATAACAACGACGCGGCCATCGAAGCGGCCCTGCAAGGGTTCGGCATCACCCGGCTCTTGTCCTATCAAGTCGCCGCCTTTGTGGCCGCCGGGCAACTCAGGATCATCCTGAACGAGTTCGAGGCCGCGCCCATGCCCATCCATGTGCTGCACCGCGAGGGGCGCTATGCCTCCGCCAAGATCAGGACCTTCGTTGATTTGATCGCCGCCCGGTTGCGCGGCGATAGCGCGCTGAATTGATCGCCGATTCGGAATGCGGGGCATCCCGTCTATCGCAGTCCCAACTTCTTCATGCGGTAACGCAGGGTGCTGGGATGCAAGCCCAGGGCCTTGGCCGCCCCGGCCGGTCCTTCGATGACGCCGCCGACCTCCTTGAGCACGGCGGCGATATGGTCGCGCTCGACCGCCTCCAGCGATAGCCCGCGCTCGGGTTCGGCTGGGACCGTGGCCGGGACGGCGGTCGGCAGCAGGTCCGGGCCGATGTCCAACTGCGGCCCCTCGGCGAGGATGATGGCCCGCTCGATCACGTTCTCCAGTTCGCGGATGTTGCCCGGCCAGCGATAGGCTTGGAGCCGCCGCAGGGAAGCCGCGCCGATGCCGCCGATCCGGCGGCCCAGGCGGGGCGCGAACTTGTCGATCATGAACTGGACCAGCAAGGGGATATCCTCGGGCCGTTCCCGCAGCGGCGGGGTCGAGACCGGGAACACATTCAGCCGGTAGTACAGGTCGTCGCGGAAGGTCTTGTCGGCGACCGCCCCGAGCAGGTCGCGGTTGGTAGCGGCGATCACCCGCACATCGACCTTGACCGGCGCCTTGCCGCCGACCCGGTCGAATTCGCGCTCCTGCAATACCCGCAGCAGCTTGGCCTGCACATCCAGCGGCAGTTCGCCGATTTCGTCGAGGAACAGGGTGCCGCCGTCGGCCAGTTCGAAACGCCCGACCCGGCGGGCGATGGCCCCGGTGAACGCGCCTTTCTCGTGGCCGAACAACTCGCTTTCGACCAGGCCCGTGGGCAGGGCCGCACAGTTGAGCTTGACCATCGGCTTGTCGCGCCGGGGGCTGGCAGCGTGGATGGCACGGGCTACCAATTCCTTGCCGGTGCCGGATTCGCCTTGGATCAGCACCGAGGTGTCGGTGCCCGCCACCTTGCGGACATGGCCGAGCAGGGCGCGGATCGCCGGGCTTTGGCCGACGATATCCTCGAAGCCATGGGCTTCCCGCAATTCCTCCCGCAGGTAGCGGTTCTGGGCCTGGAGCCGGGCCTGTTCCCGCTCCATCAGCACCCGGTCGGTGATGTCGATGAACATGGTCCGGGTATAGCGGCCCTCGGGGTCGGGCCGCGACCACCACTGGATCCAAACCGGTCGGCCATCGTCCTTGCGCCGCAATTCCAACACCACGCCGCCGGTATCGCTGCCGCGCTCGATGGCGGCGAAGGCGTCTTCCGCCCGGCGCTGGGCCTCGGGTTCGTCCGGGACCAGGGACAGGCCGACGAAGCCCGGCACTTCTTCCGGTTTAAGCCCCAGGATGCGCTGTGCCGCCTGGTTGGCGCTGACGAAGCGGGAATCCAAATCCTCGTGGACATAGGCGATGGGCGCTTCCTCGAACAAATCGCGGAAGCGCTCCTCGCTTTCCCGTAGGCGCTGCATGGCCCTGAGGCGGGCCAGTTCGGCGGCGGCGCGGGCGGCGAAAATCTGGAAGGTGTAGAGCAAGCGGGGTTCGGTGGGCATTTCCCGCCGGTCGAACACCGCCAAATGGCCGAGTATTTCGCCATCGGCATCGCGCAGCGGCACGCCCAGATAGCTCTCGACGCCTTCCTCTTTCGGGAACTGGCGCGAAACTCCCGCCGGGTAATGGCAGAACTCGCCGCTCAGGACGATTTCACAGGGCGTGTCGGCCAGTTCCCATTCCTGGTCGGCCAGGAATTCCCCGTCCATCCAGAACGCCAGTGCGCGGACCCGGGTTTTGTCCCCGGCGAATTCGGCGACGAAAGCGCCGGAGGTTCCGGTGGCCAGGGCCAGGTTGCCGACCAGGGCGCGGAAGAAATCCTCGCCGATGGCCTGGGCGGTGCCTTCGACCAGGGCGTGCAGGGCGGCGAGTTCGGCGGCGTCGCCGTGGAGGCCGGGAAACGCCCGGTCGGAAGCGGGAGGGGCGGTGTCGGACATGGGGAGGGGTTCCGGTGGAAGCTCGGCCTTGAATCTTACCCCGATCCCACCAAGCTTCCCCGCCAACTATGACGGCCACCCACCACTATTGGTGGCCTTCACTGCCGGGCCGATTTCCCACCACGCCGCCATCCATACTCCAAGCCATTGTTATCCCTAAAAATTTCTCCTTTTGGCCGGGTTTGGCACGGCTTTCGCCCTATATCCCGTGTCGCAGCCAACCGCTGCGCGATCAAACCACAACCTCAATTCAATGGAGAACACCATGAGCAACAGCAAAACCTTCGTGACTTCCACCCTAGCCGCCGTCGTCGCCTTGGGTCTGGCGGGCAACGCCCAAGCCGCCGAAAAGAAGGCCGATGGCGAGAAATGCTACGGCGTCGTCAAATCCGGCAAGAACGACTGCAAAACCCTGTCCAACGCCTGCGCGGGCCATTCCATGGAAGACGGCCAGAAGGACGCCTTTCTCGTTGTGCCCAAGGGCACTTGCGAGCGGATCGTGGGCGGTTCCCTGGAAGCGCCCCAGGGCGGCGGCAAGTAATGGCCGCCGTGGCGCAGTCGGCTCAATCCCTGTGCCGCGCCCAGGGCGCGATTCCGGCCGTGGCCGGAATCGGCCTCCGCGCCGACCACTACCGGGAGGCGGCGGAGGCCGCCCCCGCCGTGGGCTGGCTGGAAGTGCACAGCGAAAACTATTTCGGCGCGGGCGGGACGCCGCTGGCCACGCTGGAAAAGTTCCGGGCGGACTATCCCATCAGCCTGCACGGCGTAGGGATGTCGCTCGGGTCCAGCGATCCCTTGGATTCGCGCCATCTCGCCCGCCTCAAGGGCTTGATCGAACGGATCGAGCCGGGATTGGTGTCGGAGCATCTGTCCTGGGGCTCGTTCGGCGGGCGCTTCCACAACGACCTGCTGCCCCTGCCGTACACGGAAGCGGCGCTGGACCATGTGGTGGCGCGGCTGGTCCAGGCTCAGGAATGCCTTGGGCGGCGGCTGCTCATCGAGAATCCCTCCAGCTATCTGGAATACGCGCATTCGACCCTGCCGGAATGGGAGTTCCTGACGGAAGCCGCCCGCCGGTCCGGGGCGGGCATCCTGCTCGATGTAAACAACGTCTATGTCTCCTGCCAGAACCACGGCTGGGATGCCCGCCAATATTTGCGGGGCATTTCCGGCGGCTTAGTGGAGGAACTGCATCTGGCCGGGCATACCCGGCAGCGCTTCCCCGACGGGGAAATCCTCATCGATACCCATGACCAGCCCGTTTGCCCGGCGGTCTGGGCACTGTACGCCGGGGCGCTGGCGGCCTTCGGGCCGAAACCCAGCTTGATCGAATGGGATGCGAAGCTGCCGCCCCTCGCCGAACTCGTCGCCGAGGCCGCGCGGGCGCAGCGGTTGCTGGAGGAGGCCGATCATGCCGTCGCTGCCTGAAATCCAACGCGGCTTTTCCGCCGCCGTGTTCGGGCAGGATACCGGCCTGCTGCCGTGGATACGCGAGAACGGCCTCGCGGCGGAACGGCGCCTCGCCATTTACCGGAACAACACCTTCCTCGGGCTGGCCGAGGCTTTGCGGGACGGTTTCCCGGTGGTCCACCGGTTGGTCGGCACGGAATTCTTCGACGCCCTGGCCCGGCGGTTCGTGGCCGAATCTCCACCGCGTAGCGGTTGCCTGCTGGATTACGGGGCGGAATTCGCCGACAGCATCGAAGCGTTCGCCCCGGCCCGCCCCCTGCCTTATCTGCCGGATGTGGCGCGGCTGGAATGGGCTTGGCATGAGGCATTCCACGCGGCGGACGCCGGGGTGTTCGGGCTGGCCGACCTCGCGGCGCTGTCGCCGGAACAGCAAGCCGGACTTCATCTCCACCTGCACCCCAGCGCCCGGCTCCTGGCTTCGGCCTGGCCGGTGCTGCACATCTTCCATGTCAACCAGCCCGGTTATCCCGGCGATCCGGGCCTAGACCTTTACCGGGAAACCGGCTGCCGGGTGCTGGTCCTGCGCGACGGGCCGGACGTGGTCCTGCATCCGCTCTCGGCGGGCGAGTTCGCCTGCCTGGATCGCCTGGTGCGGTCTGGCGGCTTGGAGGACGCCTGCGCGGCGGGCCTCCGGGCCGAACCCGGCTTCGACTTCGCGGCCAGCCTCGCCCGGCTGCTGAGCTTGAACGTGTTTTGCCATCCCTGCCAACCCCTTGGAGTATCGCCATGATCGACTATGCCACTCCCATCTCCGCCCCCGGATCAAACCGCTGGCGGTTCCTCTCGCATCGCTGGGGCGGCTGGTTGAATGCCGCCGCCCCGGTGGGCGATTTATTGCTGCGGTTGTGGGTGGCCTGGGCCTTCTGGGTGTCCGGCCTGACCAAGGTCCAGTCCTGGGACAGCACGCTTTACCTGTTCGAGAACGAGTATGCCGTGCCGTTGTTGCCGCCGGAACTCGCCGCCTACGCCGGCACTTGCGCCGAACTGGTATTCCCCGTGTTGTTGGCCTTGGGGCTGGGCGCAAGGTTCGCGGCCTTCGCGCTGTGGGTCTTCAACGGGGTGGCGGTGCTGTCCTATTCCGACCTCGGGGCCGCCGGTCTCGAACAGCACAAAGTCTGGGGGCTAATGCTGCTGGTCAGTCTGCTGCACGGGCCGGGGACGGTTTCCCTGGATCATCTGATCCGGCGGCGCTGGCTGGCGGAGGGTTGAGTATGGAACCTCGTCGGATGAGCGTATCGACAGGGCGCAACCCATCCAAGGGATGGCTGCGCGGCGCGAAAATATTGGCTTTCTGGTTGAGCTTGCTGCCCCTGGTCGATCTGGTCTGGGCAGGCGCAGCGGATGCCTTGGGAGCCAATCCCATCGAGAAGATCACCCGCGACACTGGCTGGTGGACCCTGGCTTTCCTGATGATCGGCCTGGCCGTGACGCCCGCGCGGAAGCTGTCCGGCTGGTCTTGGCTGGGCCGGTTCCGGAGGATGCTGGGCTTGTTCGCGTTCTTCTATGCCTGCCTGCACCTCGCCACCTATTTGGCGCTGGATCAGTTCTTCGCCTGGACGGAAATCCTGGCCGATATCGTCAAGCGGCCCTATATCACCGTGGGTTCCGCCGCTTTCGTCATGCTGGTACCGCTGGCCGCGACCTCGACCGACGGCATGGTCCGAAGGCTCGGCGGCCAGCGCTGGAAGCGCCTGCACCGTTGCGTGTACCTGATCGCCGTTTGCGGCGTGGTCCATTTCTGGTGGCTGGTCAAGAAGGACCTCGGCGAACCCGCCGGATTCGCCGCGATCCTATCGGCATCCCTACTCGCGCGGCTGGATTACACCCCGTTTCCAAAGTGGGGCCTGATGGGGCCGCGATGGGCCAGCAGCCGAGGGGCATCCAAGGAACCCATGTGAAGGGCCGCTCAACGGAGTATACCCGTGGCTCCGGGACTTGATGGGTAACAACAGTTGGAATCGCTTCCGGGATATTAAATCAACCAGGATACATTCCTGAAAGCGGTCGTTCGCTCAGCGCGTTGGCTGGAACCGAATGTCGACCATGGCCGAGGGTATGAATGGTATTTCCTTGGTGGAATGGTCCGATGAAGTGAGGCAGCCAATTCAAAGGTGGGCTTTATAACCTTCGACGGCTCGGGCCACAAGATCTTGCCAATCCGTCGGCGGCGTGGCCGACAGGCGCCGCCAGTCCACCCCCGCCACCGACCATTCCCACTGCGCCGGCGTCAACGCGAACACCGCCTCGCCCGGTGCCGGCCACGCGAACCCGCCCCGGTGCAACCGCCGCTGGCACAGCCACACCCCGTTCCCGTCCCACACCAGCAGTTTCAGACGCGTGCCAGCCTTGTTCCGGAAGATGAACCCCCCGCCGGAACACGGCGACCGGCCCAGCCGGTGCTGGACATGGGCCGACAGCCCGTCGATGCCACGCCTCATGTCCACCGGATCGACCACCAGCCAGAGGTGTTCCGGACGCCGGATCACGCCAGGCCCCGCAGCAACTCCGCCATCCAGCGCGCCGATACCGTCGCGGGAATCTCCAACCGGACATCCTGGGCCACCCGCAGGACCAGGGCCGGCACTTCCACGGCGGTGGCGGCCGGGGCCACCCGGACGGGAATCAATTCAAGGCTGGCCGACTCCCCGGCGGAGGCTTCCCGCTTCACCCAGCCCGAGAATGTTTTGGGGTTCACGCCCCGTTGGCGGCAATACTCGGCCTGGCTCAACCCGCTCTTCCTCCACGCCTCGACTTAGACCTCCGGCAAATCCCGCTTCTTCATCCCGCTCCTCCAACAAAAGGCCCAAGGGTGTCGCGGTTTAACCCGGGCGTCCATGTTGTGTTGGAGGATTGGAGGCTTACGAAACAGCCTCACCTCTTCGTGCATTGGCAAAGAAAGATGGCTGGCGCGTTTGCTTGATGGGAGCGGTGTGAATCGAGAAGTTCACGCACCGTTCTGTGAGAGGTCGGGGGTGAAATTCCTCCGGCCTACTCGCCACGGCCTGCATTGGTGTTTGGATATCGCCTTCGGCGAGGACCAGGCCCGGATGTGCGAGGGCAACTCGGCGGAGAACTTCGCGATCCTGCGCCGCATCGTCCTCAACCTGTTCCGGCAGGACAAAACCACCAAGGCGGGCATCAAGAACCGGCGATTACTGGCCGGATGGAACGACGAATACCGACAACATATTTTCGGAATTCAACCCCTCGCTTGATGCGGTTGCCCTGGGTTGTAGCTCCGAGTGCAAGGATAAATTAAAAGGATTAGATAAAAGGATAAACGAATGCAAATCTCTTTTTTTACTATTAAAATCAGTTGCTTATAAATAAAAAATGTTCTGACCCGCCCCGAAAACCTCCCTAATAAAGGCTCAGCCGCCTCGAAAACCTCCCGACCCGCCCCGAAAACCTCTCTAAGTTATCCACAGGATGCCTTGGGTTATCCACAGGGTGGCAAGGCTAAGATTTATAGAATTCTGATCGGGGCAAGGTCTTGCAGAGAGCGGCGGCGGCGATTTCGGCCTGACGCTTATTAGCTGCTTTTACTTCCTTAACGAATTCGGGTGATGCTGTCAGGTAGTAGGTAATGTCGAGCACTTTTCCGCGCGAACCAGTCAAGACACTCTTGCGCCAAGCCGCCAGTACCCCTTTTTCTTTCACTCGATCTTCAAGTTTTTAGCGGTTGACACCGGGCAAGCCGGGTTTATCCGGCGGTGGCCATCTGCGCTGCCCGGTATTTCAGCGACGGCGAGGGTTGTTGGCGGCCCAGGTCGCGTCCGCTCATGTGCTTGCCCGAGGGTGCCAAGGGAAACCATGTCTTGACCTTTTCCGCCAATTGCTCCAGGCGCTCGGCGATATTCTCGGCGGCGAGCACGCTTCGGACGAATTCCAGCAATGCTTCCCCTTGGCAGAACTGCCGCAGGCTGCCCACGGTACACGCGGGCAGATGGTTTTCCAGGCGGGCGCGTTGCTCGGGGTGAAGGAGGAGGGCGTGGTCTAGCAGCAGGCTCAGGGCCAGGCTTCGGCTTGACCCCTCCTCGCCGGGCTGTTTGGCCATCTGCCCCCATCCTTCATAGAGCTTCCAGTCCTCGAAGAAAACCTCCGCAAGCCACCTCAGCGTATAGGCTGCGACGATGTCCAGGGTGCGCCAACTCAGGTCCGTGGCGACCAGGAAGCGGTATTCCGTTTCGCCCGGATACTTCAGGGCGACGACGAAGCGCTTGCGGGCGTGCGCGTTGACGTGGAGCCGGGCGCTGCCGACGACGACCTCGACCTCCTTTCCGCCGCGCACCGCCACCCGCTGGGGCACGCCGGGATAGGCCCGGAAATAATCGGTCAAGGACCCGTCCCGCCCCCGGAACCGGATGTTCTGGTTGTTCCGCAGCTGGCTGACCGCCTGGACCTGCCCGCAGAGCCGGGACGCCCCGTCCAGGAACCCCTGGGTGCCGAACCAAGCGTCGGCGACCACCGCCTTCACCCGGATGTCCGGATGATGCCGCCGGAACTCCCCGATCAGGTCCAGCGCCTGCTCGGCCTTGCCGGGGTAGGCCGGATCGGGCACGGGTGCCGCCGGACGGTCCGCCTTCCGCACGCCCGCCCGCTTGAGCCGACGATCCTCGCGCCGCCACGCGCTGCGTTTCGGGTCGGGTTCATGGAAGCGGAAGCCCACCGGCACCGTGAGCTTCGGCGTGACCAACACCAGGAACACCAGGCACTGCCCGTTGAAGTACCCGCCGGTCTTCTTGTCGAAGACCTTGTGCGCCTTCCAGATGCGCCCCGTCCGCTTGGCCCGCCGGTGGTCGCTGTCGTCCGCCACCAGCACGCCTTCCGTGATCCCGTGCTGGCGCAGCACCAGGACCACACTGGCCCGCAACAGCCCGTCCCACGCCACTTTCGAATGCCTGAACATCCACGACAGCGCCCCCGCCCGGTAGCCGCCCAGTCCCGCCCGCTCGAAGGCTTTCCAACACACCGTGTTGGTCAGCAACACGCCCATCAGGCAGAACTTCAGCCAAGCCCGCTGCGCCCCGCTCAGCTTCCGGCCGGGCGTCCCCGCCCTGACCGCCTGATCCAATGCTTCTACGTAAACCTCGATGAATGGCAGGGGCGTGGTGAAAATGGCGGCGGCTCCTCTGGGCGCAAACGCTCATTTTCACCGATGCCGTCAAGCCGGAAAAACTTGATCATCGAGTATAAACTAGAAGAACATCAAATTCTGGCTGATTCTGGAAGTTCTTCCATGGGCAAATCCGCATACGATAATTTCATCCCTCCTCTCGATGAGGGCATTGGCATGGAAGCTATCCGGGAAATCGAAAGGCGTTCGCATGATATTGTTGCCAAGATCAGGGCCGTTGCTTTCGAACCCAACTCCGAGAAATTTCTCAAGCGTCGCTACAACATGACCGAAACCGCAAAACTGGTGGGCCGTACCGATACGGCCATCCGGGAGGCGGAAAAACATGGCAGGCTCCGTGAGCCGGACATTGATCCCAAAGGTCGCCGAACTGGATATACCCTTGAAGACATCAATGCCATGAGGGGCTATTTCGGAACCCGGCCTTGGCGCAGCGATCAGGACGAACCCATTGTGCTGGCGGTGCAGAACTTCAAGGGGGGCGTGGGCAAATCGACTATCAGTTGCCATCTGGCCCAATATCTGGCGCAACAAGGCTATCGCGTCTGCGTCGTGGATTGCGATTCACAGGCTTCGACCACCACCATTTTCGGGTTCAATCCCGACTCCGATTTGGATGACGGTGACACCCTTCTGCCCTACCTGACCCGCGAGGGCCATCTGGAGGATCTTTCCTACGCGGTGAATCCCACCTATTGGGACGGCCTTGATCTGATTCCCTCCAACCTCGCACTCTACGACGCCGAGTATGCCTTGGCGGCGGAGATCCACGGTAATCCCTTGGCGCTGAACCGGCTGCGGGAAGGCATCGATAGCATCAAGCACCGGTACGATGTGGTCATCATCGATCCCCCGCCGGCGCTGGGCATGATCTCTCTGAGCGTGCTTAGGGCGGCCAATGCCATGATCGTTCCGGTTCCCCCGTCCACGGTGGATTTCAGTTCCACTACCCATTTCTTCACCATGCTCGTCGAGTCGTTGGGAATCCTGGAAAAACACGGCCTGCATGCCAGCTATAAGTTCCTGCGGGTCGTGGCCAGCAAGGTCAACGACAATAAATCCGCCCATACCGAGATCAGCAAGATCATGCGTTCTGTTTATGAGATGTACATTCTGGATAGCCAGATGAAGGATTCTGCGGAGATCGACAACGCTAACGCGCGGTTGATGACCGTGTTCGAATTGGAGCGCGCCCAAACCTCGAAGGAAACCTACAATCGTTGCCTAGCCCATCTGAACGCGGTCTGCGGTGAAATAGAACTCTTGATCCGGAAAACCTGGGCGAGCCATCAAAAGATACTCAGGCGAGAGGGGGTAGTTTGACATGGCCAAGGGTAATAAGGATTTTTTCGGCAAGATCGGGGAGACCCGCGACGAGCAAGGTGCCGATGCCGAGCCAACAAATCTGCGGGTTCCTCCCAAGCGCCTAACGGAGCGGCAGAACCGGATTGGCCAGATATTGGCCGGCGAAATCGTTTCCAAGGCCATGCGCTGGGTCGAACCCGAGCAATGCCGCATGTGGGAGCGCCATAATCGGCGTTACGATCTTTTGAACGAGGAAAGGTGCCAGGATTTGATCGAGGGCATCAAGGCCCATGGCGGTCAACACACCCCGGCCATCGTGCGTGTGTTAGAAGGCGATGAGCGCCATAAATATGAAGTAATCTGCGGTGCGCGGCGGCATTGGGCTATTTCCTGGTTACGCGCCAATAATTACACGCAGTACAAGTTCCTGATCGATGTTCAAAATCTGACCGATGAACAGGCGTTCCGGATCAGCGATTCGGAAAACCGACACCGCAAGGATATTTGCGACTATGAGCGGGCGGTCGATTATCAAAAAGCCATCGACTTGTATTACCGGTCCCAACAGGATATGGCCGACCGGTTGGAAGTTTCTCCGAGTTGGCTCAGCAGGCTGCTGGACTTGGCACGCATGCCCGAGGACATCGTCAAGGCGTTTCCGGATATTACTGAACTCCGGGTGATCCACGCCATGAAGCTGAAGCCGTACTACAGCAATCCTAAAACGCGGGATAACCTGCTCGCCGCTGCCCTGGAAATCCAGGCCGAACAGGCCGCGCTGTTGGGGTCGGGCGCAACCCCGTTGAACGGTGTCCAGGTCATGGCCAAGCTAACCCGGAGTGTTAAAAAGCCCGTCACAGCTAATCGGGTATTGGGAACCTTTGCCGCCGACAACACCGGCGACCGATTGATCACCGTGACGCGGGATGGGCGTAACCATATCGATCTCAAAATCAACCTCAGGAGCGGCGCTAGCCAGGATGAAATCATCGCGAAATGCCGGGAGGCGATCATCGCGCATATCCGCTTAGATTGATGGCCTCGTTCCGTGGTGGGTTATCGATATCCTGTGCTGCGGCCGCCGATGGTCGGAAATTGCAATTTGCAATTCCGCTGTAAGTCATTAATTAATAAGTGGTTTACTAGAAATCGTTGATTTTATTCAGGCGCGATTGGTTGTCGCGCCAAGACTCCATGAAGACCAGTGAATTGAAATCTTGACTCGCTCGATCTGGCTGGAAAAAACACGCATCCCAAACTGGGCGTGGTTTGGCCCTGCCCGGGGAAATGACCGATCCCGACCATCGGGAAACAAAGTGACTACCTATCGGTCGCTCCCCAGTCTTGAATCTTCGATCCGCCAATCTAGGTGTAGGAACGAAGGCTGCCATAACGCCCGGCACCTGTTCCTGAGAGGTGGCCGCCCAGAGTTCCCGGGCTCCGAAAGCATCGTGCGGCAGGCGAGTCGTGCCAGACAGCGGTCATCACGCCGAAAAGACCCGGCCACAGCCTTACCAGCGCCGTCAATACGGCGAGAGCGTTGCCACCGCCCCGGCCCTTGGCCGCTGGAACTTCCGGGCGCTGGCCCCTGAGGTTGCAAGGTCCTCCCTGACCGGACGGAGAGCCGGACCTCGTCCTCGAAGCTGATCTCGGCCCCGAGCCGCACCGCCAGTCGCTGGATCTTGGGGAACATGCCGTCCAGGACCGATCCATACGGTTGAGCCACTCGTAGAGGCAATTCGGTGAAAGCGATCCTCCCCGGCTTGCACCGACGACCCATCACCACAGGTTTCGTGGTGGGCTCCATCCGTAGGCGTGAGCGACATGAACTCACGGGGGCGACATGAAAAAACCTACACCTTGTAAGCGGACGCACCCGGCGGGGTCCGCACCGGCTCCGGCGGGAGGAACCATACCGCCCCGCCCCGCTCAAAACCGACATCTACCGACGGTCGAAGGAGCGACGCCATGATTAACTCGAAGCCCTATGTCCGCCTTTCCAAGGACGACGCGGCCCTCCTGCTCGTCGACCACCAGTCGGGCCTCATGTCCCTGGTGCAGGATTTTTCGCCCGGCGAGTTCAAGAACAATGTGCTGGCCCTCGCCGACCTCGCCAAGTTCTTCGGGCTTCCCACGGTCCTCACCACCAGTTTCGAGGACGGACCCAACGGCCCCCTGGTCCCGGAACTGCGGGCGCTGTTCCCCGAAGCGCCGTACATCGCCCGTCCCGGCCAGATCAACGCCTGGGACAACGGGGATTTCGTCGAGGCGGTGAAGGCGACCGGCCGCGGGCAACTCCTCATCGCGGGGATCGTCACCGAGGTGTGCGTCGCCTTTCCCGCCTTGTCCGCGCTCGGGGAGGGCTACGAGGTTTTCGTGGTGACCGACGCCTCCGGCACCTTCAACGAGGCGGTCCGCCACGCCGCCTGGGCGCGGATGGCGGGGGCCGGTGCCCAGTTGATGAACTGGTTCGGCGTGGCGTGCGAACTCCACCGGGATTGGCGCAACGACATCGACGGCTTGGGGAACCTGCTCTCCGACCATATCCCGGCCTATCGGAACCTCATGACGAGCTATTCGGCGCGGCGATGACGGCCATGACCCATCCCGAACCCGGCCCGGAAAACCAACACGCCGCGCTTATCCTGCACAATGGCCGGATGGCGACCCCGGACCGGCGATCCCCCGGCGCGACGGCGGTCGCGATCCAGGGGAACCGCTTCGTCGCCGTGGACAGCGATCCGGCCATCATGGCGTACCGGGGACCGGAGACCCGCGTGATCGACCTCGGCGGGCGCACCGTGATTCCCGGCCTCAACGATTCCCACATGCACCCGATCCGGGGCGGCCTGAACTACAACCTGGAATTGCGCTGGGATGGCCTGCCCTCGCTCGCGGACGCGCTGCTCAGGCTGAAGGAGCAAGCGGCGCGGACACCGCCCCCGCAATGGGTCCGGGTCATCGGCGGGTGGACGGAATTCCAGTTCGCCGAACGCCGGATGCCGACCCTGGACGAGATCAACCGGGCCGCGCCCGACACCCCGGTGTTCGTGCTGCACCTCTACGACCGCGCCCTGCTCAACGGCGCGGCCCTGCGCGCCGTCGGCTACGCGAAGGACACGCCCGACCCGCCGGGCGGCGAGATCCAGCGGGACCGGCGGGGCAACCCGACCGGGCTGCTCATCGCCCGCCCGAACGCCATGGTCCTCTACGCCACGCTCGCCCAAGGCCCCCGGCTGTGCCATGAGGACCAGATCAACTCGACCCGCCAGTTCATGCGCGAACTCAACCGCTTCGGGCTGACCAGCGTCATCGACGCGGGCGGCGGCTTCCAGAACTATCCCGACGATTACGCCGTGATCGAGGAACTGCACGCGCGGGGCGAATTGACCGTGCGCTTCGCCTACAACCTGTTTACCCAAAGCCCCCGGCGGGAACTGGCCGACTTCGCGCGATGGACGCGGACGGCCCGGCCCGGCGCGGGCGACGATTTCTACCGGATGAACGGCGCGGGCGAGATGCTCGTTTATTCGGCGGCGGATTTCGAGGATTTCCTCGAACCCCGGCCCGACCTGGTGCCGGTCATGGAGGAGGAACTCGGCGCGGTGGTCCGCCACCTCGTCGAACGGCGTTGGCCGTTCCGCCTGCACGCCACCTACGACGAGACGGTCGGCCGCGCTCTGGACGTCTACGAGGCCGTGAACCGCGACGTGCCCTTCGGGGGGCTGCACTGGTTCTTCGACCATTGCGAGACGATCTCCGACCGCAACATCGAGCGCGTCAAGGCGCTGGGCGGCGGCATCGCCGTGCAGGACCGGATGGCGTTCCAGGGCAAGTATTTCGTGGCCCGCTATGGCGAACACCAAGCCCGCCGCACGCCCCCCATCCGGCGGATGCTGGAACTGGGCGTCCCCGTCGGCGCGGGCACGGACGCCACCCGCGTCTCCAGCTACAACCCGTTCGTCGTCCTGTACTGGCTGATCACGGGCAAGACCGTCGGGGGCCTGGCGCTCTACCCGGAAAGCAACCGGCTCGACCGCGCGGAAGCGCTCCGCCTGTACACGGCCGGGAGCGGTTGGTTCTCCGCCGAGGAAGGCAAGAAGGGCGCGCTGGCACCGGGGCAACTGGCCGATTTGGCGGTGTTGTCCGCCGATTATTTCTCGATCCCCGAAGAAGAGATCAAGCGGCTCGAATCGGTGCTGACGGTCGTCGATGGGCGGATCGTCTATGGCGCGGACGAGTTCGAACCGTTGGGGCCGCCGCCGTTGCCGGTCAGCCCCGATTGGTCGCCGGTGCGGGCCTATGGCGGATATGCGCGGACGGACGGGGCGCGGGCGCGGCACCCACCGCGCGGCCCTGTCCATGCCCCCGGCGGACGCGCATCGCTGGGTGCTGGGCAAATCCGGGCCGTGGAGCTTGGGCTGCGACTGCTTGGCTTTCTAAGCACGCATAGGAATGATGGACGCCGCAGGGGTCCGGGCACGAAGGAGGGATTTATGGATGACACCGCCGACCGGGCGTTCACCGCGAAAGTGCTGAACGCTTATTCCCATATCGAAAACCCCCGGCTCAGGGAGATCGTTTCGCTGCTGATCCGGCACCTGCACGCCTGCGTCAAGGAGATGGAGCCGACGGACGAGGAATGGGAGTTCGCCTGGGATTTCATGGGCAGGATGGCGGCGGTCACCGGCCCCGAACGCAACGAGTTCCTCTTGACTGGCCGACGTGATCGGGATCAGCCAGCTGATCGAAGCGCTCAACCACGGGGGGCCGGGCCAGCCCGTGGGCTCCGCGCTGGTGGGACCCTTCTTCCGCGCCGACGCGCCGTTCCGCGCCCAAGGCGCTTCCATCGCCAGCGAGGAGACCCCGGGGGCGCGGGTGCGGATTTCGGGAAGGGTGTTCGACCGCGGGAATCGCGCCCCCATCGCGGGCGCGGTGCTCGATACCTGGCAAGCCGCGCCCAATGGGCTGTACGAGAACCAGGACGAACGGCAGCCGGACTACAACCTGCGTGGCCGGTTCCGGACCGACGAAGGCGGCGGCTACGAACTGACCGCGCTGATGCCGACCGCCTATCCGGTGCCGACCGATGGGCCGGTGGGCGAGTTGTTGCGGGCCGCCCAACGTCCGCCGGACCGGCCCGCGCACATCCACTTCATCGTGTCGGCCCCCGGCTACGAGACGCTCGTCACCCAGGTCTTCGTCGAAGGGGATATGACCCTCGGCGACGACGCCGTGTTCACGGCGGGCCGGAACATGGCCGGGGATTTCAAAAAGGAAGGGGGCCGTTTCCATCTCGCCTATGATTTCCCGCTCGGGCGGGGGATCTCGAAAATGCCGAAAGCCCCGATCCCCGCCTAGGGAGCGCCGCCATGGAGGATATCGCCCAGAGGATCGTCGGCACCTGGCGGCCGGTTCACTCCCTCCGCATCAATGCGGAGGGGAACCGGGAATACCCCTATGGGGAAGACGCGCTGGGCTACATCCACTATGCCGACGTCGGCATCATGGCGGTGCGGATCAGCCGGAAATCCAGAAGCGGGGCCAGGGGCTTGGAACAACTCCGGCGGGATTATCTGGCCTACTTCGGTCGCTATGAAATCGACGCCGGAAGGCAAGGGGTCCGCCATTTCGTGGAGGGGCGGCTGTTCCCCGGCGATCCGCTGGCGATCCTCGAACGACGGTATCGGTTCGAGGGCGACCTCCTGTGGCTGACGCCGGTGGACGGAACCCATCGCGAAATCCTGTGGCGGCGGCTCTACGTCCCGGCGCGGGATGGATAACCCCGGGGGGCGGAACGGGAACGCATGGACGACCTGCGCCGGCTTGAGATCATCATCCTGCTCCTGATGGCCATGCTTTGGGCCGCCGCCTATTTCACGTCCTGGCGGGATTTCCGGGCCAACCTGCGCCCCATCGGCTTGTTGGCCGTGGGCCTCTCAAGCGGTCAAAAGACATGCTTGTCCTCCCTCCGAATGGGCCAAATGGGCGTAACTCCACCAGGGGAAAGGCCCGGACCGGTCACCGTTTCGCGCACCGCCCGCGACGGCGAGCCCACACGGCCCGCCTATTCCGGCTTTTTAACGCCGACGCCGATGGATTCCAGCATGTCCATGGGCAAGGGGAAAACGATGGTGTTGGATTTATCCCCGGCGATCTCGGTCAGGGTTTGCAGGTAGCGCAGTTGGATGGCCCGGGGCGAGCGGGCCAGGGTCCGCGCGGCCTCCACCAATTTCTCGGAGGCCTGCAATTCGCCCTCGGCGTGGATGACCTTGGCGCGGCGTTCCCGTTCGGCCTCGGCCTGCCGGGCGATGGCGCGGACCATGGTTTCGTTCAAATCCATCTGCTTGATCTCCACGTTGGAGACCTTGATGCCCCAGGCTTCGGTCTGCTGGTCCAGGATCGCTTGGATATCCGCGTTGAGCCTATCCCGCTCGGCCAGCATTTCGTCCAACTCGTGTTGCCCCAGCACCGAGCGCAGGGTGGTTTGGGCCATCTGGCTGGTCGCGTCGTAGTAATGCTCGACCTGGATCACGGCCTTCTCCGGGTCGATCACCCGGAAAAACACGATGGCGCTGACCTTGACCGACACGTTGTCCCGCGAGATCACGTCCTGGGTCGGCACGTCCATCACGATGGTGCGCAGGTCCACCTTCACCATCTGTTGGACGAGCGGAACGATGAAGATCAGGCCCGGCCCTTTGACCTTGTGGAACCGGCCCAGGAGGAACACCACGCCGCGCTCGTATTCGCGCAGGATCCGGACACCGCTGACCAGGACGGCGATCAGCGCCACCAACAGCATGGGGAATACATCGAAAAACATGGTTCATCCTCCTGTTTCGTCGGATAAGGGCGTGACGATGAGGGTCAGGCCTTCGATGCCCTCCACCCGGACCTTTTGCCCCTGGTCCAGGGGGTGTTCGGTCAGGGCCATCCACGCTTCGCCATGGATCCACACCCGGCCTTGGCGGGTGAAATCCTCCATGGCGGTCCCCTGGCCGCCGATGAGTTGCTCGCGGCCCGACACCACCGGCTTTTTGCGCGCGCCCAGGACCATCCTGGTGACCACGATGCAAAAGATGGCGCTGCCGATGGCGAAAGCCGTGATTAGGGCCGGGCTCGGTGCGGATCCCGGAATCCCGCTATCCATCAGGAGGACCGAGCCGAACACGAACGCGGCCACGCCCCCGATGCCCAATATCCCGAAGCTCGGCGCGAAAGCTTCGGCGGTCATCAAGCCCAGTCCCAGCAGCATCAAGCCCAGGCCGGCGTAATCGACCGACAGCGCCTCGAAGGCGTAGAGCGCCAGCAACAGGCAGATCGCGCCGACGGTGCCCGGCGCGGCCGTGCCGGGATGGTAGAACTCCAGCATCAGCCCATAGAGGCCCAGCAGCATCAGAACATAGGCGACATCGGGATTGGCGATGGCGGCCAAGAACCGGTTGCGCCAGTCGGGTTCGAGGGCTTCGATCTTCGCGCCCGCGAGGCCCAGCTTGACCGGCCGGCCCAAGACATCCACCGTGCGGCCATCGAGCTTGTTCAAAAGGTCGTGGACATCGACGGCCAGGAGGTCGATGGCCTTCGCCTTCAAGGCTTCTTCCGCGGGCAGGCTGGCCGATTCCCTGACCGCCTTTTCCGCCCAATCCGCGTTGCGGCCCCGCAGCATCGCCAAGCCCCGGATATAAGCGACGGCGTCGTTGGTCATCTTCCTTGCCATGACCGTGCCGGGTTCCGGGATGCCGCCTTTGCCCTGTGGGCGCGCCCCATCGCCATCCTGGGCGCCGGGCATGGGGATTTGAACGGGGGTGGCGGCCCCGAGATGGGTAGCCGGGGCCATCGCCGCGATGTGGCTGGCGTAGAGGATGTAGACCCCGGCGCTGGCCGCGCGGGCCCCGCCGGGGGCGACATAGGCCGCCACGGGGATGGGCGAGGCGAGGATTTTCTTGATGATCCCGCGCATCGCGGTATCCAGCCCGCCGGGCGTGTCAATGCGGAGCAGGACCAGGGAGGCTTTCCGCTCGATCCCGTAATCCAATGAGCGGGCGACATGGTCGGCGCTGGCCGGGCCTATCGGTCCTTCGAGCGCCAGTTGGATCACGGACGGCGTGGGGGCGGGCTCGTTCGCGAAAGCCATCGTCCACCACGGGCAAGCGATGGCCCACAGCAAGAAGGCCCAAATCCGTCGCCGGGGCATTCTCATCCCGCCCAACCCTGGAAACGCTTGAGGAATATCCACCGCTCGTTCTCCGGCCATCAATGCGCGATAGCTTGTGAAGGCTGGGAATGCTTATACGCCGAATATTCCGCCGGGTCTGTACGCACTGGCTCAAAACCGTCGAGGATTGCCGTAACGCATCCGAAAACCCGGAGGACGGTCCGCTATTGGGTTTACGCCGCGCTAACAACGCCGTATTTATCGTTATCGAGTGATCGTCTGGCGGGCGCTAACCGTGACCATGGTGGCCACCCCATCCCCGGCCACCGCCATGGCCCTGACCGCCACCCCATCCCGGCCCTCCGCCATGGCCCTGGCCACCGCCCCACCCATAGCCCAAATGCTGGCGTGGATATGCGTGATCAGCATATCTGGAACCATACCCAAATCCGTTATAGACAGGGTAACCGGCGTAAGGGGCTGGGTGATTGTAGCGATATCCACCGCCATAAGGGCCATACGCATAGCAGCCTTGCAAGGATATCAATAACACCAGGGCAAATCCAAGCAATCGGGTTTTCATCGGAATATCCTAATCTTGGCCGCCATAGGCGGCATAATCTGGAAAGCCATCATTTACCGGGGGCGCGAAAAACGGGCGATTCTCAAGCAAATTGCCGGAAGCCCACCATGGCCGATCCAGCGGGGATTCGTCCTCCACAGCCCGCACATCGCGGGGCTGGATCATAGAGGCCGTGGTATGGCGTTCAACGCTGGGCACCGGTTATTCCTCCGCAAAGCTTGAATGAATCTGGATTGGCGAACAGTCTATGATACCGATCCTGAATCAAAGATTAACCCAATAGACATTAGACATTATTAAAAACCACTAACTTAGTTGGTATCATAAAAATAAATATTTTTAATTACGTGATATGTTTTCATACGAAACTGCAAAACAAGATGAAAGGACGTTTCTCAGCTTGACGAGTTTGACGGTCCAAGAGTTTTCTGAGCTATGCGTCTTATTCGGAAGGCATTGGAACGAGTTCACCAAGCAAAGCGAGAGGAATCCCGGCAAGGAAGGACGACCCCATGCGCTGAAAACCATGGAGGATCGCCTGCTTTTCATCCTTTTCTACCTGAAAACCTACCCGCTCCAGGAAGTCATTGCCTATTCCTTTGGTATTAGCCAGGGGGCCGCCAATATTCTGATCCATCAGTTCAGCCATATACTCAAACTTGCCTTGCAGGAAGGCGGTTTTGTCCCGCCAAGGTTAACCGATGAAATGTTGGAAAGACTCAACCAGGAACATCCTCAAGACTACGGCATAGACGGCACCGAAAGGCGTATTGTCCGGCCCTCCAACGCGGATGCGGAAAGGGGATTTTATAGCGGTAAAAAAAAGCCCACACCCTGAAGAACAACCTGGTTGCCGGTCTGGAAGATATGCAAATCAAGGGGTTGAGCGGAACCCACGAAGGGAAGAAGCATGATAAGAAAATCTGCGACGAGGAGGGTATCCTCTTGCCGGAAGGCAGCGATCTTTACCGGGACACCGGGTTTCAAGGCCACGAAATGGAAGGGGTGAATATCCATCAACCCAAGAAGAAACCGCGCGGCGGGGAACTCACGGATGAAGAAAAGGAAAACAACCGCCTGATTTCCAGTATCAGAGTCGTTGTTGAGCATGTGATCGCCGGGGTGAAACGTTGCCGGATTGTGAAGGACGTGTTCCGTAATACCTTGTCAGGATACGACGACGATGTGATGGAACTGGCCTGTGCGCTACATAACTTCAGGAGTTATCAGCGCCGCGTTTCCTACTGAGCGCCAGGAAACGGAATAATAGTCATATCGGCCTTTAGTCCGGTCATTCTTCGGCCATAGATAACCAGAATCTATGGGTTCACATCCTGATTCACAGATAGGCCATCTGATGATGGTTGAGACGTTTGCCATGCCGGATTTCAGCATGAGTTTGTGAATCTACGTAACAATTTGGTTTTTAATAATGTCTCCTGTTCAAACAACCGGGGGCCACTTCTATAAAAAAAGGCCGACCCAGGAACCTGGGTCGGTTTTTTTCCTTATGCCCTCCCACGCATCCTTGCGTGCTCCACGTGACCGTAGAGGGACGGTTAGAGGCAGAATCCATAATCCACTTCGAGGGGGGCTTGGTATATGCGGGGAAAGCCCTACTGATATATTGTAAAAAGGCCGGACCCCCGTGCAGCGGACGGGGCAGGGCTCAATGTTGTTGAATTATCCCTGTCTTGCACACAATTCCCGCCATTTGGTTGAAAGGGTCTGTGAGCCATGGCGCAAGTTATTAAAATCCCCCGCAGCATGCCGCCGTCCTGGACGCCCTCCTGCAACTCATCCCCGGTTGCCTCTCCTCTCGGGACTTTGTCCTTTCCCCCAAGGCCTTTGTCCGGCGGGGCAAGCTGACCCTTCCCGTCCTCACCGTTTTCCTTCTGTCGCTGGTGGCCAGCGGCAAGAGCCAGGGCGTGGACGGCAAGGCGGGCGCATTCTTCCGCCCGGCCCGCCGGAGCGGGCTATGGCCCGAAGCCGGGGCCGTCCATCGCAGCACCGTGACCAAGGCGCGCGCCCACCTGTCCTGGCGGGCCTTCGAGCAACTGCACCACGACGCGGTGCGGCTGGCCTACGAGGCCTGGCCGCGTGCCGAGGGGGATACCTGGATGGGCTTGTCCGTGTTCGCCATCGACGGCTCCAAGTACCGCCTGCCCGCCTCCGCCGAGTTGAGGGCCGCCTTCGACCCCGACGGCGGGCTGGACCGGCCGGGCCGGGGGCATTATCCGCTCTGCCTGGTTTCGACCGCCCACGACGTGTTCCGCCGGATACCCATCGCCCGGACCGTCCAGCCGATGGCGCGGGCCGACGAGCGGGAGGAGGCCAAGGCCCTGCTCCCCCACATCCCGCCCGGCGGCGTCATCCTGTTCGACCGGGGCTACCCCGGCCACGACCTCATCGACCACCTAACCCGGAACTATCGCGGCTACTGGCTGATGCGCTGCCCGGCTTCCGGCACCTTCGCCGCCGTGGAGGCCTTCGCCCAATCCGGCCGGACCGAGGAACTCCTCACCCTGACGCCGCCCCGGTCCGATCCCGTCGCCGTCCGCGCCATCCGCCTGGTCGGCCCGGACGGCGAACTTTCCGTGCTCATCACCAACCTCGTGGATGGAAACCGCTTCCCCGCCCACGCCGTCACCGGCCTCTACTTCCGCCGCTGGGAACTGGAGGTCCATTACCGTGACGAAAAATCTTCGCTGGACATCGAGACTTTCCATACCCGCACCGAGAACGGCGTCCGCCAGGAACTCTTCGCCATCCTGACCATGGCCGTCATCTCCCGGATATTGATGTCCCTCGCGCCGCACCCGGACCCCGCCATCGACGCCCAGCCACAGTTCAAGAACACCATGATCACACTGCCCGGGGAGGCCTTCGTCCTGTCGCCACGATACCCCGAACTGGCGCTGCTCGTCTTCGGCGAACTCCTCGACGAGATCGCGCGGGTACGCTATTACCGCCCTAGAACCGCCAAGCCCCCGCAGCCACGGGTCTGTAAAAAGCCCGTCAGCAAATGGCAGGTCGATAAGTCCAAACGCATCGCCAGCGGTTAATTCAACAGCATTGGCCCCGTCCCTCCGGTCGGCATCCGTGATGATGCTTTTTAGGTTTTCAATAATCCTTCATGGTTCCCGTTTGATTTTTAGCCCCAGATAAGCAAACTTCTCATGCTCCGCGCTCTCCACTTAACCGGAGTAAAATGAGGGGATGGATCATCCTCGTGCGGGCGTTCATTACCCTCGGTCCGTGGGCGAGTTCCAGGCTTGGTTCCAAACCGATGCCGACTGTTTGGACTACCTGGAATGGCTTCGATGGCCGACGGGCTTTGTCTGTCCGGCCTGCGGCCTCCCGGGTGGCTGGCGGTTGGGCGATGGTCGATTCATGTGCGGCGGCTGCGCCGACCGCACCTCGGTCACTGCGGGCACGATCTTCGACCGCACGCGCACGCCATTGACGGTCTGGTTCACGGCTTGTTGGCTGTTCGCCACCGGCAAGGATGGGATGGCATTGAGCCTGAAGCGGACGCTGGCGATCGGCTCCTACCAGACTGCGTGGGCCATGCTGCATCGACTGCGGTCCGCGCTCGTGAGGCCGGGCCGGGATCGGCTCGGGGGCAGGGTCGAGGTGGATGAGACCTACATCGGCGGGCAGGAGGCGGGACTGCCCGGCGGCCGCGCCCATGGCAAGAAGATACTGACCGGCATTGCCGTGGAAGTCCTGGAACCGAAGGGGTTCGGTCGATGCCGGATGCAGCCGTTGGCCGATGCCTCGGCGGCTTCCCTGCACCCCTTCGTCAGGGGGGCCGTCGAGCCGGGGGCGACGGTCATCACCGACGGCTGGCAAGGCTACTGCGGGCTGAACCTATCCGGCTACATCCATCAACCCCGCAGCCAGCGGGCGACCCGGGCCTGCGGCGGGGACTCCGACAAGTTGCTGCCCGGAGTGCACCGGGTCGCTTCGCTGGTCAAGCGCTGGCTGTTGGGCACCCACCAGGGCGCCGTGGATCCGGCGCACCTGGAAAGCTACCTGAACGAGTTCGTGTTCCGCTTCAACCGCCGCCGTTCCCGGAGTCGCGGTATGGTGTTCTACCGGGTGCTTGAACTCGCCGTCGCCCACGACCCCGTGCGCTACAAGGACATCATGGCCGCGCAGAGGCCACGTAAAGTTGCGCCCACCCCGCCGAGGGCAAACGGACATCCACCGAGCCTCGAGCGCCCATCCGCAAACCGCCCATGGAGAAACTCCGGTTAAGTGGAGAGCCCAGCTCATGCTTATGCCTGACAGTTCAATGCTCAAAACGACGTATTAACCCGGCGGTTTTTGATTGGGCTATGGGGCGACATTCCCACCCCCGAAGTCGTCGAATTCCGCCCCGGCGGCGTCGCCGAACCATAGCCCGACGTAACCGCCGCGCGGGTCGAAGAAGGCCCTGTCGGCCCGGTCCAGGGCCACCGCGCCCACCTCGACGCCATTCTTGTAAACATGGACCGTCCCGGCCTTGGACCCGGTCCCGTACACCAGCGCGCCGAGCCGGTCGCCGTTCCCGAACGCACGGGAGCGGAGCAATGGGTATTCCTTCCAGCGCCCGTTGGGCAGCAGCGTCGAGACCAGTACCGCCTTGTCCCTAGCGCGGTAGTCCACGTTGATCACGCCCAGCCGGTAGTCGATGGCCTTGGAGGTCGACTGGACCTTGAGCATCAGTCCATGCTCGAAGCCGCCTTGGTTGACCTTGGCCAGCGTCACGAAGGCCTGCGCGTTGACGCCGAAGCGGGTCGGCTTCCAGTAGGCCGGTCCCCCGGAGCGGACCTTCGCCCGGCCGTTCAGGATCATGTAGTCCCCGGGTCCCACGGATCCGCTCCAATGGACCCTCAACGCGCCGTCCGGGCGGTTGAAGTCGTCGAGCACGTCGATGTATTCGAAGGCGCCGATATCGCACTTGCCGCCGGGGGGTTGCGGACGGCCCAACCCACGCTGGTCGGCCGTCACGCCGGTGTTGGCGCAGCCCCGACCCGGAACGAACACGATCCGGTCTACCGCCTGGCTATCGGACGTCAATGCCTGGGTTTGGGTGGGGCCGCCGTTGTCGGCCAGGCCCGCGAGCCCCGCGTAGCCGGTCAGTTGGCCGGAAGCGGCGGCGTTGCAACTGTTGTCCGAGACAAGGTTGAGCCCCGCGAACTCGCAGGCCCCGTCGATATCGTTCGGTGAGTTGTCCGCGACGATCGAATTGATCAACTTGCCGACACCGCCTTCGCGCGCATAAACGCCGCCACCGGTGGCATAGCTATAAAGACCCGGCGCATAGACCTGGTTGAATGTGACGGTGCTATGGATAAGCGTAACCTTTGTTTCGCCGTAAACGCCACCGCCCTCCGTCAAGCCGCGGTAGGCGCAGGCCTCGTTCCCGAAGACCGTGCTGTTGGTCAGGGTGACCGCCCCGACGCCGTAGATGCCGCCGCCCGCGTATGCGCAATTGAAGCCGGGTTCGGAGGGCTTGTTGCCGGAGACGGTGCTGCCTTGCAGGGTGACCGGCCCGGCACCGTAGATGCCGCCCCCTTCATCCAAAAAGAGATTGTCCGAGACGGTGCTGTTGATGAGGACGACCGGCCCGGAGCCGTAGATGCCGCCCCCCCAGGTGGCTTGGTTTCCGGTGACGGTGCTTTCGTTGAGCGTGACCGTGCCTTTGATTCCGCCGCCGCCGGTTTCGGACCCGAACGCGTCGCCCCCCTTCACCGTGATCCGGTTGAGGGTGAGTTGGGCGCTGGTGGAGTCGAACAGCCGGAACGGTGGTGCTCCCGCCGCGCGGGCGACCGTGTGGTGGTTGCCGTTGACCGTGAGGGTGCCGACGACCGCGGGCAGGCCATTGCCGACGCCATCCGGGTCGGTGTTGTCCACCGCCGTCAAAGAGACATCGACCCGGAGGTCGATGATATCGCCGCCGCCATTCCGGTCGTCGCCCGCAGGGCATCCGTTGGTGGCGGCGTTGCGGTTGGCGGCGGCGATGGCGTCGACCAGGCCGCATGTGGTGCCGTTGACGATGATGGTCGCCGCGGTCGTGGAGCCGGATCCGGCCGCGAATAGCAGCGGCATGGCCGCGAAAAATGATCGGCAACGAAGGTGCCTTATGAGCCAAGCTGTAGCCATGATCCATCCTCCCTGATGTTTGTTGCCAAACGAGCGCCCTCCCAAAGGAGGCCCTCCTCGATAAAAGCGGCCACTTTTTTCTTCATGGCTGTGGAAGCCCCGTCCGGTCCGCGCGGGCTATGGCGCGGCATTCCCGCCCCCGAAGTCGTCGAATTCCGCCCCGGCGGCATCGCCGAACCACAGCCCGACGTAACCGCCGCGCGGGTCGAAGAAGGCCCTGTCGGCCCGGTCCAGGGCCACCGCGCCGATCTCGCCCCCGTTCCGGTAGACGCGGACCGTCCCGGCCCTGGGGCCGGTCCCGTAGACCGACGCGCCGAGCCGGTCGCCGTTCCTGAAGACTTGGGAACGGAGCAAGGGGTAGTCCTTCCAGCGCCCGTTCGGCAGCAGCGTCGATACCAGCACCGCCCTCTCCCTGGCGCGGTAGTCCACGTTGACCACGCCGCGCCGGTAGTCGGTGGACTGGGCCTTGAGGACCAGGCCATGCTCGAAGCCGCCGGGGTTCACCCTGGACAGCGTCACGGAGGCCCGTTCGTCGACGCCGAAGCGGTTCGGCTTCCAGTAGATGGGGCCGCCGGAGCGGACCTTCACCTGGTGGTTGAGGATCGCGTAGCCGCCAATCCCGGAGGACCCGCCCCAGTTCGCTCCCAGCGCGCCCGCCGGCCCCCGGCGTCAGAATAGTTGTCGCCTCTAATTTTCCGAATGAAAGAGGAAAGAAGAGGACAATTGCCCATGATTACGACGTATTCCGCAGAGTTCAAAGAGCAAGCGCTTCGGAAGGTGTTTGCGCGTGGCCGCCGGTCGATAAAAGAGGTGGCCGAGGAACTGAACATGAACCACTTGACCTTGAAGGGCTGGATGAAAAAGAAATTACCCGAGGCGGTACGCGGCGCGGTGAAGCGGGAGAGGCGTCCCGGGGACTGGCGCCCGGAGGAACGGTTGGCGGCGTTGCAGGAGAGCCATGGCTTGGAAGGGGAAGCCCTGAACGCCTGGTGCCGGGAGCGCGGCCTGTTCGCCCACCAGCTGGACGGTTGGAAGCGGGACTTTTGCCGGGATCCAGGGGGCACGGGAGAGGCATCGACGAACGCCCGGGAACTGCGGGTCCTCAAGGAGCGCAACCAGAGCCTCGAACGGGAATTGGCGCGTAAGGACAAGGCGCTGGCGGAGGCGGCGGCGTTGCTGGTCCTTCAAAAAAAGTACCGGGCGCTCTTGGGGGGAGGGGAAGAATGACCCCGCCGCAAGAGCGCGAAACCGTGACCGCCCTGATCGACGAGGCCACCGCCGCCGGCGCGCGCCTGGAGCGGGCCTGCGGGGTGCTGGGGTTGTCCGCCCGCACCGTCCAGCGCTGGCGATCCGGGGACGGCGTCCAGGCCGACCGGCGGCCCGCGCGGGTGTACGTTCCACCCCACAAGCTGAGCGAGGCCGAGCGGGCCAAGGTGCTGGCGGTGGCCAACTCCCCCGAGTTCGGCCATTTGCCGCCGTGCCAGATCGTGCCCCGGCTGGCGGACCGGGGGGAATACCTGGCCTCGGAATCGACCTTCCACCGCATCCTCAAGGCCGAAAACCAGTTGGCGCACCGCCGGGCCGAACGGCCGGGACAGCCGCGCGGCAAGCCCAGGGCCCTGTGCGCCACGGCTCCCAATCAAGTCTACTGCTGGGACATCACCTATTTGCCCGCCGCGATCCGGGGCCAGTTCTTCTACCTCTATCTGTTCCTCGACCTGTTCAGCCGCAAGGTCGTGGGCTGGCAGGTCTACGGCGAGGAAAGCAGCGCCCTGGCCGGCGAACTCCTGCGCGACGTATGTCGGCGCGAGGGCGTGGCCCCGGGCCAGGTCGTCCTACATTCGGACAACGGCGGGCCCATGAAAGGCTCGACCATGCTCGCGACCTTGCAATCCCTCGGCGTCGCGGCGTCCTTCAGCCGGCCCGCCGTCAGCAACGACAACCCCTATGCCGAGGCGGTGTTCAAGACCCTGAAATACCGGCCCGACCATCCGGTCCGGCCGTTCGACGACCTGGCGGCGGCGCGCCGTTGGGCCGAAGGCCTGGTCCGGTGGTACAACCACGAGCACCGCCACGGCGCGATCCGCTTCGTCACCCCCGCCGAGCGGCATGCCGGCCAGGACGCCGACCTCCTGAAGCGGCGCCGAGCCGTCTATGAGGCCGCCCGCGCACGGCATCCGCAACGATGGACCGGTGGCCTCCGCAATTGGCGGCCGATCCCGGCCGTACACCTGAACCCGGAACGATCAGCCGCGCCAGCCAAGACCCAATCCGAGGTTCACGCCACGCCTCCAAAAGCGGCCTGAACCCACAACGGCGAGGCGACAACTACATTGAAATCTTCCGCCGGGCGGTTGAAGTTGTCGAGCGCGGCGGGGGCGGGCGTGATGGCTATCCCGCTGGGCCAGGTTCCCACCCGGATCGGCGGACCCACCACCGTGTGGGTGGCCGTGGAAATGACCGATACCGTGCCGGAACCGAAGTTCGCCACATAGGCGAACCGCCCATCCGGGGTGATGGCCACCTGGCGGGGGTTGCTCCCCACGGGGATCGGAGGACCCGCCACCCGGTGGCCGACGGTATCGATGACCGAAACGGTATCGGAGTCATTGTTCGCCACGTAGGCGGATTTCCCATCCGGCGTGATCGCCAGACCGAGGGGCGAATACCCGACGGGGATCGGGGGCCCCGCCTCTAGATTCGTGGCCGTGTCGACCACGGAAACGGTGTGGTATTCGGAGACGGGGCTCGTCGCGTATAGGCGGGCTCCATCGGGGGCGATGGCGATGCCGTAGAGATTGGTGTTGGCGGTGTGGATGGTGTCCACCACCGTGTCGGTGGCCGTGTCGATCGCCGCGATATTGCCCGTCTCCACGCCCGTCCCCGTATAGGCCGTGTAAACGCGCTTCCCGTTGGGGGCGATGGCGATCCCTTGGGAGAGGTCCCCGATGGGGATGGTGTCCACCACCGCCCGGGTGGCCGTATCGACCACCGCGACGCTGCCAAACCCAATATAGGAGGTCATCGCCACATAGGCGCGGGTGCCGTCGGGGGCGAAGACCGCGCCGGTCGGGGAGGCGTCCAGCGGGATCTGGCCCGCGACCGTGTTGGCGGGGATATCGATGAGGGTTATGAACCCCCAAACCCAGCAATTCAGGACATAGGCTTGGGTTCCGGCGGGGTTGATGGCCATCCCGCATGGGGTGTTCAACTGGTCGGACTCGATGGTTTTCACCACGGTGTTATTGGCGGTATCGATCACCGATACGGTGTTGCTGACATAATTCGCCATATAGGCGAAAGGCGCGGATTCCGCCGTGCCCAGGCCGGAAGCCGCGAAAGCCATAACGGACAAGCCCCCGAGGATCATCGAGGTCCATTCTGAGCGGTATCCATTCATCGCATCATCCTCCCTGGGATGAATTCCCATTCCCCGCCATCGCCGGAAAAACCGGCAACCCCGCCGACGACCCCGGCATGAATTCCAATGGGCGGGTGATAACGGCCCGGCCCAAGGGCGGCCTAGAACCGTTCCAAAACCGTGGTTCCGGCCCCTATTCGCAATAGGCATAATCGATCCGCGCCACCCTCCCGGTCCTTTTCTACACCCTGGGCTTTCCGGCTTCAACGAAGCATATCGGTCGAGATTTCCGATGGCGCACTGAACGATATTCATCGCTACATCCAATACCCGGCTCCGCGCCCACCGGAATGCCCGAGGCGGAATTCACGGCCTCGGTCAAACGCTTCGGGCCGACCGGTTTGGCAATCGATCAAGATCGGGTTCGGCGAGGCCCCATCAAACCAGGCGGGGTGGCCCGAAGGGCAGGGTCAGGGCAGCAAGGCCGCGGTCAAGAATCCCAGCGCCGCGCAGCCCAGCAACGCGCCCCCCGCCGTCCTCCCGGTTTCCCGGCCGCTCCAGAGCCATGCGTAGAAGGCCTTTAGCAAATTATTGCTGGAGGCCGCGATGACGACCGCCTTGGCAAGGAGGCTCTCCGCCCCCGCGAAATCGCCCTGGACCAGGGAAAGCACGAACGGATCGATATCGGCGAAGCCGACCGCGCCGGACAGCCAAAGCAGGCCCGTATGTGGATAGCGTTGCAGGACCCAATGGGTGATGGCGGTCATGGTCACGAACAACAGCGCGAAAACGAGGGCGGAACCGATGTCCAACGGATTGGCGTGTGGCTCCAAGGACGCGGCCCCATCGCCACCGCCCCGGCGCTTGACCCGGTAGGCCATCCCCCCCAGCAGTCCGGCGAATACCAGGAATACCGGCAGCAACCTCAAGCACAAGGCCGCATTGAAAATCGCCGCGATGGCCAGCAGGCGCAAGAACATGATCGCGCTCGCCAGGATAATCGCCGCCGCGCCGTCGCCGCCGGGCGAGAGGCTGGACTGGCGGGCGATGGCCACCGTGGTGGCCGTGCTCGAATACAGGCCGCCGATGGCTCCGGTCAGCAGCAAGCCCTTGCCCGGCGCCACGTAGGCATGGAGCAGGTAGCCCGCGAAGGAAATCCCGCAGACCACCACCACCGCCAGCCAGGTCTGATGGGGCGAAACCGGGATCAGCGGCGCCATGGGCGCGTCCGGCGCGAGCGGCAGGATTACCCCGGCCAACACCAGGAACTTGGCCAGGCTCAGGATATCGTCGTTGGCGATGGTCCGGGCGAGCCAGGCGATTCTGGGTTTGGCGTTCAAGGTCAAGAGGGTAACCATCGCGAACAGCACCAGGAACCACTTGGGAAAGGTCTCGGTGATCGGGCCGAGCAGGTAGCAGAGGAAGGCGACCAGGATGCTGATCATCCCGAACTGGCCCTCCGCCACCCTGGCCCGGTAGTAGAGGCCCAGCAACGCGCCGATCAACAACATCCCGGCTAGAAAGGAAAGCCGTAGCGGGTCGAGTTGGAACAGCGCGAAACCGGCCATGCCGATGAACACGCAGGTCCGCGTGCTACCGAAAACCGGGTTCTTTTGGGCGGCGATGTGGTATTCCCGCAGGCCCAGGCCAATGAGCAAGGACAACGCGCCGGTCAGGAGGAAATCGACCAATAGCGGCGGGAACCAGCTGGAAACGAGGTCTTCCATAAAATCCGGGGGCATGGATGGATCGGGCGTGGGGCCAGGGGCGGCGGAGAATATACCAGCCCTTGAACCGGCCCGGGCTTGTGCCGCCATCGCGTTGATTGCCGAAAATAGTGGGATCGCCACGATCAAGGCCGGTTTCCGCATGGGAATCGACGGCCATCACGGGAACCCCGGGCGCGGCTTAAAGGCCGACCCGGAAGCGATGGGCGGGGGAATCACGGCAGCGGGCGCTGGTCCAAGCAGAGCAGCCGCCGGAGCTTGCCCAACTTCTCATGGACCCCACAGCACAGGAGTGCGCGACCATGCTCAAATCCAGATTCGTGATTGGCGTTGTTATGGGCTTGACGATGCCGGCCCTGCCGGTATCGGCGGCCTGGAGTGGTTTCATCCCGACCGGCACCGCCACGGCCCAGGGCGATCCGTCTTGCGCCCAGGTCTCGACCGGGCAGGTCGTTGTATGCGCCGCCCGCAACGGGACGTCCGGCCTCATGGTGAACCGGTTCAACGGGGCATCGTGGGGGGCATGGACCAACCTGGCGGGAACGGTCGGCTCCGATCCCAGTTGCGCCAGCGATGGCGCGGGCAAGGTGGTGTGCGCCGCGACGGCCACCAATGGCGGCTTGCTGGCGACCCTCTTCAACGGCGCGACCTGGAGCGCCCCGGCCAGCGTCGCCGGGGCGCTCTATTCGGCCCCGAGTTGCGCCGAACTCACCGCTGGCCGTGTACTCTGCGCCGCCCGGAACGCCAGCGGCGGGATGGCCTGGTCCATCTTCAACGGCGCTTCGTGGACCCCGTTCGCCAATCTGGCGACATCCGCAGTCTCGGCTCCGGGTTGTACTACCGACGGCGTGGGCGGCGTGGTCTGCGCCATATTCACGACCGGGAGCGGCACCGTGGTGAACCGCTTCTCGGGGAACGCGTGGGCCGGATTCCTCAAGCTCGGCGGATTGGCCGGCGGCGAACCCGATTGCACCTCCATGAATTCGGGGGGGAAAGTCGTCTGTTTCGCGAAGGCCTATAACTCGGGAATCTATGGCGCCCTGTTCAAAGGAGGCGCTTGGACCCTGGGCGATTGGAACGGCTATGCCGGGATCGGCGGCAGCGTGAACGAGAACGCCGATTGCACCACCCAGGCCGCGGGCGAATTGGTCTGCGGGGTGGTCGCCATCGACAACGCGTTCTGGGCCAACGTCTACAACGGAACCGGCTGGTCGGGATGGACCAAGGTCGGCGGGACCGGGGTGGGCACCCCCTCCTGCGCGGCCCTAGGCACGGGGCAGGTGGTTTGCGTGGTCCGGGGCGTGAACAACAAACTGACCAGCGTCGTCGGGCCTTGAATCACGGGGGATGGCCTGCGGGCGCGGCGGTTGCAGCCGCGCCAAAAACCGCCGAATCCAGGACTTCCGACGATTTGCCATCCCCACGGGGCCGGAAGCCTCGGCCTAGTTCGCCTTCCTGACCGCGAGATATTTGATCCGTGGGCGCGCGGCGTCATAGGCGGCGCTGCCCGCTTGGTTGGCGACGACGGCGCAGTTGCCGACGGCGATGCCGGTCACGAGGCCGTTCCCGTCGGTGGCGCAGATGGACGGCGTGGTGGTGCCGAAGCTCACCGGCAATCCCGAACTGGCCGTGGCGCTGGCCTGGGTGGTGCCCCCCACGATCAGCGGGGCATGGGCGAAGCCGATGGCAGCGATGGTCTGGCCGAGCTTGCCCACGCCGATGTTCAGGGTCGCCTGGGGGGCCGCGTCGTAAACGGCGTTGCCCGCTTGGTCGGCAGTCACGGTGCAGGTGCCCGCCGCCAAGAAAATCACGGTTTTGCCGGAGACGGCGCAGACCTCCGGGGTCGCGGCGGCGAAGCGAACCGGATTGCCGGAATCCCCGCCGGTGGCGTGCAAGGCCGCGGTGCCGCCATAGGTTCCGGCGAACGGCGCGGCGGTGAACTGGGCGATGCGTTGCTCGGCCTTGAAGGCCCGCGCCACCTTGCTGATGCGGACCTCGTCGATATAGCCATCGAAATTGCCCAGGGTGACCGTGAAATCGTTGGAATACCCCCAGTTGACCGGCGAATGCACCGGCCCCCGCCCTTAGCTTCTTGTCGATATACACGGAATGGCTTTCCGTCGCCCCATCGAAAACCATCGCGACATGGGTCCAGCGCCCCGGCTGGATGAATTCCTTCACCTCGGCGGCCGCCAGGAGGGTCTTATAGTTGTCCGGCCCCCAGGTGCCGGTGCCGAAATACCCGGTGGTGGGGAGTTGCCACATATTCTGCCGGTATTCGAAATACGAGTTGTACGTCTGCCGCAGCGAAATGAGCGGGGCGGAACCGCTGTCATAGGAAAACCAGGCGTCCACATAAATCCACGCCTCCAAGGTGAGCGACGCGTTCCCGGAGTTCGGCAGGATATCGGCGTCGGGAATCGTCGCGGCCGCGTAACCACCGGCCTGGGTTTGGGGGTTGATCTTGGAGACCTTCAGGCAATTCTCATTTTGGCGCTGAACAGCTATCGTCATCGTTGATGGATTGACCGGAGTCCCTGCGATGAGCATCCCTTTTGGCCCTTTCGTCCTGACCCTGGACGACATCACGAAGCGGCTGCGCGGCGCCTTCGGGGAGTTCACCGACCCGAGGAGGGGCAGGAACAAGACCTACACGATGGTGGACGCGGCGCTGAGCGCGTTCTCGGTGTTCTTCACGCAGAGCCCCTCGTTCCTGGACTACCAGCGCAGCCTGGAACAAGCGCACGGCACCAACAATGCCCGGACGCTGTTCGGGGTCCACGAGGTTCCCTCGGACAACCAGATCCGCACGCTGCTCGACGCCACCCCGCCGGAGCGGCTGGGGCCGGTCTACGGCTTCCTGTCCGAGGCCTTGGCGCGGGCGGGCGTGCTGGACGGCTACCGCACGCCGGGGGGATCGCTCCTGCTGGCCCTGGACGGGACGGAGTACTTCTCCTCGCAGGCGATCCATTGCGAACACTGTTCGACCCGTCGGCACGCCAACGGCAAGGAGACGCACTTCCACACGGTGCTGACCCCGGTGCTGGTCAAGCCGGGCGGCGACAAGGTGATCCCCCTGGCCCCGGAATTCATCCGCCCCCAGGATGGCGCGGACAAGCAGGACTGCGAGCTCAACGCCGCCAAGCGCTGGCTGGCGGAACACGGGGCCGACCCCGCCCTGCGCGGCGCCACCGTCCTCGGCGACGACCTCTATTGCCATGAGCCGTTCTGCCGCGAACTGCGGGCCTCGGGGTTCGGCTTCGTCCTGGTCTGCAAGCCCGACTCCCACCCGGTCACCTACGAATGGCTCGGCGACCTGCAACGCCAGGGCGCGGTCGGCACCGTGGCCCACCGGCGCTGGACCGGCCGCCGCCACGAGACCGACACCTACCGCTACGCCGCCTCGGTCCCCCTGCGCGACGCCGACGACGCCCTGATGGTCAACTGGTGCGAACTGGTCACCACGGACGACCATGGCAAGGTGCTGTACCGCAACGCCTTCGCCACCGACCGGCCCATCGACGCCGCGACCGACGCCGCGACCGTCGAGGCCGGGCGCTGCCGCTGGAAGGTCGAGCGTGTGCCGCAGGCACACGGAAAGGGGGTTCGGGAAGAGCCGCCGAACCGTGTAGAAGCTGCATGGAAGATGAGGGCAGGCCCCTCGGAGTCGGCTTTCAGGAGCGGGCTTCAAACCACCCCAAGCCGCTGCGGTCAAGAGCCGTCGGTGGTGAGCGTTGGGGTCAAAGCGTCGGGGCTATACCCCGGGCAGGTATGGATCAGAGAGACGAACGAAAGTGAACCTTCGATGACGCGCCGTAAGCCAGAGATTTGCCGTCGAAACCAGGGGCGTCTCTATCCCCTGGGACAAGTCTGCCGGATACCTGATTACTGGGCGGGCGGCGGTCGGCGTATAGGAGGCGTGAAGCTGATCCAGGCTTCTGTGTGGAACTGCGGGAACCAGTCGCCCCGATGGCAAGGGAGAAGCACAAGTGGCAGAAACCACGAGGCGAGAGTACCGATGCGGGGCACTGGGACGGACCGGTCCGTAGTAGCGGGAAGGCCGGTAATGCGGCCGGAGCGAAGGGACCGGATCAAGCCGCCGCGCTTGGCGTTCAACTGGCGACAGGAGGAAACGGATGAGCGTGGCAAAACCCTATGCCATAGACAAATGGCTGGTGTACGAAGCGTACCAAGCGGTCAAGGCCAATGCGGGAGCGGCGGGCGTGGACCGGCAAACGCTCGAGGACTTCGAGTCCGACCTCAAGGGAACCTCCACAGGATCTGGAACCGGATGTCGTCGGGCAGCTATTTCCCCCGCCGGTCAAGGCGGTCGCCATTCCCAAGAAGAAGGGCGGGGAGCGCATCCTGGGCGTGCCGACGGTGGCGGACCGGGTGGCGCAGATGGTGGTCAAGAAGGTCATCGAACCCGGCATCGAGGCGTGCTTCCTGCCCGACTCCTACGGTTACCGGCCCGGAAAATCGGCGCTGGACGCGGTGGGGGTCACGCGTGAGCGGTGCTGGAAATATGACTGGGTGCTCGAGTTCGATATCCAGGGCCTATTCGACAACATCGACCATTCGCTGCTGGACAAGGCCATCGAGAAGCATGTGAAGTGCGGATGGGCGAAGCTCTACCTCAGGCGCTGGATGACGGTGCCGCTACAACTGGCGGATGGTGCCTGCGTCGAACGCACGCGGGGCGTACCCCAGGGCGGTGTTGTCAGCCCCGTCTTGAGCAACCTCTTCCTTCATTACGCCTTCGATGTTTGGATGGCGAAAACCCATCCCCGCAATCCATGGTGCCGGTATGCCGACGATGGCCCGGTACATTGCCGGACCGAGCGGGAAGCGCAGGCCCTGCGGGCGGCGCTCGAAGCAAGGTTTGGCCAGTGCGGGCTGCGAATGCATCCGGACAAGACCCAGGTCGTTTACTGCAAGGATGGCAGCCGGAAGGGGAAATATCCGAACACGCAGTTCGACTTCCTCGGCTATACCTTCCGCCCCAGGCTGGTGAAGAACCGCAAGCGCAACACTATGTTCGTGAGCTTCACCCCGGCGGCGAGCAAGGCGGCGGTCAAGGCCATGCGGGAAACGACACGCAAGCTGAACTATCGGAATCGAACGGAACTGAGCCTGGCGGACATCTCCCGATTGCACAATCCGATCCTGAGGGGTTGGTTGGAGTACTACGGAAAGTTCTGCCGGTCGGCGATGTACCCGGTCCTAAGGCACTTCAACAGGACGCTGGTGGCCTGGGCGATGAGGAAGTACAAGCGGCTGAAGGACCGCAAGACACGGGCGAGCAGGTTTCTTGAGGGACTTTCCGAGAAACAGCCTCACCTCTTCGTGCATTGGCAAAGAAAAATGGTAGGGGCGTTTGCTTGATGGGCGGAAGATTTCAATGTAGTTGTCGCCTCGCCGTTGTGGGTTCAGGCCGCTTTTGGAGGCGTGGCGTGAACCTCGGATTGGGTCTTGGCTGGCGCGGCTGATCGTTCCGGGTTCAGGTGTACGGCCGGGATCGGCCGCCAATTGCGGAGGCCACCGGTCCATCGTTGCGGATGCCGTGCGCGGGCGGCCTCATAGACGGCTCGGCGCCGCTTCAGGAGGTCGGCGTCCTGGCCGGCATGCCGCTCGGCGGGGGTGACGAAGCGGATCGCGCCGTGGCGGTGCTCGTGGTTGTACCACCGGACCAGCCTTCGGCCCAACGGCGCGCCGCCGCCGTCGTCGAACGGCCGGACCGGATGGTCGGGCCGGTATTTCAGGGTCTTGAACACCGCCTCGGCATAGGGGTTGTCGTTGCTGACGGCGGGCCGGCTGAAGGACGCCGCGACGCCGAGGGATTGCAAGGTCGCGAGCATGGTCGAGCCTTTCATGGGCCCGCCGTTGTCCGAATGTAGGACGACTCGCCCGGGGCCACGCCCTCGCGCCGACATACGTCGCGCAGGAGTTCGCCGGCCAGGGCGCTGCTTTCCTCGCCGTAGACCTGCCAGCCCACGACCTTGCGGCTGAACAGGTCGAGGAACAGATAGAGGTAGAAGAACTGGCCCCGGATCGCGGCGGGCAAATAGGTGATGTCCCAGCAGTAGACTTGATTGGGAGCCGTGGCGCACAGGGCCCTGGGCTTGCCGCGCGGCTGTCCCGGCCGTTCGGCCCGGCGGTGCGCCAACTGGTTTTCGGCCTTGAGGATGCGGTGGAAGGTCGATTCCGAGGCCGTATTCCCCGGTCCGCCAGCCGGGGCACGATCTGGCACGGCGGCAAATGGCCGAACTCGGGGAGTTGGCCACCGCCAGCACCTTGGCCCGCTCGGCCTCGCTCAGCTTGTGGGGTGGAACGTACACCCGCGCGGGCCGCCGGTCGGCCTGGACGCCGTCCCCGGAACGCCAGCGCTGGACGGTGCGGGCGGACAACCCCAGCACCCCGCAGGCCCGCTCCAGGCGCGCGCCGGCGCCGTGGCCTCGTCGATCAGGGCGGTCACGGTTTCGCGCTCTTGCGGCGGGGTCATTCTTCCCTCCCCCAAGAGCGCCCGGTACTTTTTTGAAGGACCAGCAACGCCGCCGCCTCCGCCAGCGCCTTGTCCTTACGCGCCAATTCCCGTTCGAGGCTCTGGTTGCGCTCCTTGAGGACCCGCAGTTCCCGGGCGTTCGTCGATGCCTCTCCCGTGCCCCCTGGATCCCGGCAAAGTCCCGCTTCCAACCGTCCAGCTGGTGGGCGAACAGGCCGCGCTCCCGGCACCGGGCGTTCAGGGCTTCCCTTCCAAGCCATGGCTCTCCTGCAACGCCGCCAACCGTTCCTCCGGGCGCCAGTCCCCGGGACGCCTCTCCCGCTTCACCGCGCCGCGTACCGCCTCGGGTAATTTCTTTTTCATCCAGCCCTTCAAGGTCAAGTGGTTCATGTTCAGTTCCTCGGCCACCTCTTTTATCGACCGGCGGCCACGCGCAAACACCTTCCGAAGCGCTTGCTCTTTGAACTCTGCGGAATACGTCGTAATCATGGGCAATTGTCCTCTTCTTTCCTCTTTCATTCGGAAAATTAGAGGCGACAACTATTCTGACGCCGGGGGTGGGAGCGGTGTGAGTCGAGAGGTTCACGCACCGTTCTGTGAGAGGCCGGGGGTGAAATTCCTCCGGCCTACTCGCCACGAGAACAACAACACGCTGAAAACCCAGGGTTACCATTTCCAGCACAACTACGGCCATGGCCGGGAACACCCCTCGTCCTTGCTCGCCAGCCTCATCATCCTGGCTTTCCTAACCCACACCGTATTGGATTGGATGGACGGCAAGTACCGCCTGCTGCGCCAGAAGCTGCCCTCGCGCAAGCGCATGTTCAACGATATCCGCGCCTTGACCAGCTACCTATGCTTCCAGTCCTGGGACGCGTTGATGGACTTCATGCTGAAAAGCTTCGAACCCCTCCCGCCATCCCCGGAAACCGGGCGATTCGGCCAAAATGAGAATTGCTGGAGACCTTCAGGCATTCCCGCGACGGCCCGGCCACGCCCTTGCCGGGGGCGGTGAACGCGGCATCGCCGCCCAGCGTCACGGTATAACCATGGCCGCTGGCGTCGTCGCCGTTGCCGTTCAGGGGCCAAAGCGCGGTGGTATCGCCATCGGGCGAATATTCGGGACGTTCCGCATACAGATACGGCAACCGTTGGCTAGAGGCGGAGCTATTGGGCGGCGTCAGGGAATCGGCGAGGCCTTGGAGGGTCAAGGCGTAGGCCATGCCGCTGGTATGCGGCGTGGTGCCGAGGACGACGGTGTGCCGGTCGGATTGCAGGGTGGCGGAGGAAACGGCGACGCCATTGTTGATCGCGTAATGCCCTGGGGTTTCGGCGGAGGCTTGATCCAACGCCTTATCGAACACGATCCGCAGTTGGTTGCTGGCGAGGGGTTCGGCCAGCAGCGCCCTGGGCGCTTGTTCATCGAGGACGCCCACGCTGGTGTTGAGGTAGGTGCCGCTGCCGGACGAGGCGTCGAGCTTCACCGCCTTGACCTGATAACGCGCCCCCCGGACCGGATTGCCGACCGCGTAGGCCGGGCCGGAAACGGGGGTGGCGTTCAACCTCACGAAGGGTCCGGTCGCGGACCGCCCGCCGTACACGTCGTATCCCAACAAGCCCGCTTCCGGCGAAGCGTCCCAAGTCACCAGACCGGACGGCCCCGCCCTCACGTTCGAGGGCGGGGCCACGATATGCATCCGCAGGCTCGGATCGCCCAGCAGGTTCAAATGCACGCCGCGCCGGTTCAGTTCCATCGGGGGATCGTTCTCGACGGGATACCCCTTTAGGGCATAGTAGAGGTCGTTGTTCTGGCTCAGCCGGGCGGCCGCGCCTATCGTCCCGCCCAGCGCCATCTGGTGCAGCACCCAATCGGGGTTCTCGGACCAGAAATTCACCAGCCCATAGCCCTTCGCGGCCAGGGGCGCCCGCAGGAAGGCGTTCTCCACGTCCCATTCGGAATAGAAGCTGGCGAACCAGCTGTTGAAGACGATCTTGACGCCGGGGGAGCGGGCGAAATCGGCGGTGGAACCGATGCCGACCGTGCCGTCGTAATAGCCGCCGCCGCCGCCCTTGAGCAGCCAGAGATAGCTGTCGTCCTCGAAGAGGCCGAACCATGCCGCGCTGTCGTTCGAATCCGGGACCATGAAGGTCGGCGCGGTGCCGAACATCTGCTGGAAATTGTACTTGCCGGTTTCCGAGCCCATCTGGGCGGCGCGGTTTTCCACGGCGAAGGCCTTGGCGCGGAAGGCGTGGTCCTTGTCCAGATAGGTGCGCAGCATTTCCTGCTCGGTCGCGCCGAGCCGGTAGAAGGCGGTCATATCGTAGAAATCGACGCGGCCCACCTGGAGTTCGAGGTCGGAGGGGATCAGGGTTTGATCGAATTTCCCATCCCTCGGCACATTGATCCACCAGTCATAACCGCCTATGGCGCGGTTGTCGCCGTTGACCCGGGTATCGGTCCATACCCCGTCCATGTCCGCGTAGAAGGCATCGGTCGGCGCGGGGCGGCTGCCATGCTGGTCGGGATTCATCCAGCCCGAGTGGACCACGGGGATATGGCCGAGCAGGAACACCGCGACCGTGTTGGCCGGGTCGGAGCGGTATAGGGCTTTGATCCGTCCTTTGATCTTGGTGGCCGGTTCGTCGCGGGAGACATCGACGCGCAGCACGGTCCATCCATCCCCCGCCAGGTCCCGCTCCAAGCGCTGGATCTCGAAGGCCAAACCGGCCGAAAACTGGTTATCGACCACCAGCACGATTTTCCCGCGGCTTTCCACCTGGGGTAGTTCGATCCCGGCCAGGATGTATGCCTCGTCCACATCGGACCAAGCGGGCACCACCCGGTATTCATAGGCCGTGCCCGCGGCCACCTGGGTATCGGTCCAGGTCGCGGCCGGGGTGGTGTCGATGGTCGCGACCGGCATGCCCCAGCTTCCTTTGAAGTTGCCGATGGCGGTGGTCCGGTAAATGGTGTAGGTCTCCTGGCCCCACCACGCGTTGGGTTCCGAGAGGTTGAGCGTGATTTGTGGCGCGGGTGTCTTTTGGGTGGTCGCGTAAATCTGGACCGGGCTCGCGGCCTGGAGGTTGTGCGCGAACAAGGACAGCAGGAAAACAACGGGGACGAGGCGCGGCGGGTAAATGTTCATGGCGGGGACCTCGATGTTATCGGCCTTGCGAAAATCCATTCGGCGACCTGAACAATCGTAGACCCAATAGTCAAACTTGCCAGTTTTTATAGGCGGAATACGATGCCAATCCTATTGGCATGTCATTTTGTTTTTCTATTGAAGATTAAAATATTCCACAAAACACGGCCATATATACTTGCGAGGCGATGGAAACGGATATTTTTGGCGATCCAAAACCAGCAATCACGGCATGATTGGCAAAAAAAATTTTTGCGGCGCTGATGAGACATTATTAAAAACCAAATTGTTACGTAGATTCACAAACTCATGCTGAAATCCGGCATGGCAAACGTCTCAACCATCATCAGATGGCCTATCTGTGAATCAGGATGTGAACCCATAGATTCTGGTTATCTATGGCCGAAGAATGACCGGACTAAAGGCCGATATGACTATTATTCCGTTTCCTGGCGCTCAGTAGGAAACGCGGCGCTGATAACTCCTGAAGTTATGTAGCGCACAGGCCAGTTCCATCACATCGTCGTCGTATCCTGACAAGGTATTACGGAACACGTCCTTCACAATCCGGCAACGTTTCACCCCGGCGATCACATGCTCAACAACGACTCTGATACTGGAAATCAGGCGGTTGTTTTCCTTTTCTTCATCCGTGAGTTCCCCGCCGCGCGGTTTCTTCTTGGGTTGATGGATATTCACCCCTTCCATTTCGTGGCCTTGAAACCCGGTGTCCCGGTAAAGATCGCTGCCTTCCGGCAAGAGGATACCCTCCTCGTCGCAGATTTTCTTATCATGCTTCTTCCCTTCGTGGGTTCCGCTCAACCCCTTGATTTGCATATCTTCCAGACCGGCAACCAGGTTGTTCTTCAGGGTGTGGGCTTTTTTTTACCGCTATAAACTCCCCTTTCCGCATCCGCGTTGGAGGGCCGGACAATACGCCTTTCGGTGCCGTCTATGCCGTAGTCTTGAGGATGTTCCTGGTTGAGTCTTTCCAACATTTCATCGGTTAACCTTGGCGGGACAAAACCGCCTTCCTGCAAGGCAAGTTTGAGTATATGGCTGAACTGATGGATCAGAATATTGGCGGCCCCCTGGCTAATACCAAAGGAATAGGCAATGACTTCCTGGAGCGGGTAGGTTTTCAGGTAGAAAAGGATGAAAAGCAGGCGATCCTCCATGGTTTTCAGCGCATGGGGTCGTCCTCCCTTGCCGGGATTCCTCTCGCTTTGCTTGGTGAACTCGTTCCAATGCCTTCCGAATAAGACGCATAGCTCAGAAAACTCTTGGACCGTCAAACTCGTCAAGCTGAGAAACGTCCTTTCATCTTGTTTTGCAGTTTCGTATGAAAACATATCACGTAATTAAAAATATTTATTTTTATGATACCAACTAAGTTAGTGGTTTTTAATAATGTCTAGGGACCAGCCCTTTCAAAGTGACTACTTCTTCTTCCTAAGTAATTGATATGTCGAGACATGTGGCTGTTTCGGGTCGTAGGGCGGTTTGTCGATGGGCTTTTTCGGGCCGCGCGGATGCTTTTTGAGGGTACGCAACGGGATGTTCCGGGCGGTTTCGCGCAGCCACGCGGCGAATTCCGCCGGGGTTTGTTCGGAGACGAACAGCCAGTCGCCGACCCCGCTGAGTTGGATGAGCGCGAGGAAAGTGGCGGCGATCTCGTGGGAGAGATAATACCCGGAGATATCCTTGGACACGGGTTTTCCATGGGCGCAGTCCAGCGCCGAGATCATGACCGAGAAGAGGTTATAGGCGACCAGGGCCAGGGCGAATCCGAACAGGGCGGCCTTGGGATAGGCCAGGGTTTCGATCTCGGACTTGAAATGTTTTTCGACGTGTTGGAACGCGGTTTCCAGGGTCCAGCGCCTGCGGTAGAGGTCGGCGACGGTGGCGGCGGGTATGTCCGCCGGGAGGTCGGTCAGGATATCGACGAAGGCATCGCCGTCGCGGGTGGGTTGTTCGAGTTCGACGCGGACGAGGCGATAGGGCCGCCCGGCCACGCCGACCCGCTTTTCCAAAAGCCGCCCGCCGCCCTGTTCCCCGGCCTGGGAAAACAGGGTTTCCTCGGTCAGCGGCAGGTTCAGGTGCAAGCGCATCAAGGCGTGGGCGTTCCGGCCCTGGAGCCGGTCGAGGAATCCCACGGTGCAGAAGTTGCGGTCGGCGATCCACAGTTCGCCGGCCTTGGGGATACCGGCCACGGCGTCGAGCAGGCGGCGCTCCTGGGCATGTCCGTCCTCGCAAGGGAACACGTCCCGCATCAGGCGGCGCTCCGGGTCGAACACCACCAGCGACTTGCCCGGCAACGCGGCACCGCCGACCTCGCGGTGGACGGCGAGGCGTTTCTCGCTCGCCGCCAGACAGTTGCCGTCGAGGAGGCGGACCGGATAACCCGGCAACCAGGGTTCGGGGGTGAAACCCAGGGCATCGAGAATATCCGACAGGTCTTCCGAGGTATCGCGCAGCAGGGCTTGGGACACGGATAATTCAACGCCCTTGAGTTTCTCGTAGAGCGCGGATACCGTTACCCCCAGGGGTTCCGGGTGTTTCTGGTAGGCCGCGTTGATCGAGGGATGGACCTTGAGGACCACGCTCAGCATGAGGTCGCACACCGTCGAAAATAGGATTTCCCGCGTGTATTGCTCCTTCGCGTTCTCCAGGAAAATCCTGTCCAGCCTCTCCGCCGCAAAGCAGCGTTCCAGTAGGCCGTGCAGCAGGCAGGACAGGGGCATTTTCTGGCGGAATAGCTCTAGCATTGATCTCGACTATTGGTGTTGGTATGTTGAGCGCCGATAATACTATCGGTTATTTCAGTTTGAAAGGGCTGTGTCTAGGGACTCAGCCGGGATAAGTGGATTATTCCCAGGAGGTTCCCCATGGCCGGTCACATTTTCGACATCGACGCTGCCAATAGCGAACAGGTCAGGGCGTATATCCTGCGCCAGTTCGCCACCCGCCCGTGGTGGCCCGCCGCGGAGCCCGCCCGCGCCCAGGCGGAATTCGAGGCCGCACAATCCGATCCCGGACGGATTGCCGCGTGGTGCGGAAAATGGTTGGACGGAGGACAGTGGCGGCTGCTCGGGAACGCCTTGCGCCGGACCGCTGGTTAGGGCGGGCCCACCATGTTCCCCCGCTGGCCAAGCGGCCCCGGAAGCGGCTTACGGTCGGCCTGCTCCTGTTGTGGGCATTGCAGGGTTGCGCGATCCGGGACCACGGCTTGGCGAAACTTCCCGCCTATGGGGCCGACCCCGCCATGGCCATGCAATTCCATGTGACCCATTCGGCGACCGTCCGGGGTGCCGGGATCATCGCGGGTCCCCCTTATGACTGCGCCGGGAACGATAGCCGCCGGGTGGTTACGAACTGCGCGAGGCCCGATACCGACCACCCCCCGCCCGATGCGGAACACTTGGAGTCGGTGACCTGGAACTTGGCCAAGGCGGGGGCGATAGACGACCCCGGAAATCTGCGGGATTCCCGCGTCTGGTTGTTCTCCGGGAAGGCCGACACGACCATCCACCGCCCGGTGATGGACGCCGTGGCCCGTTATTACCGATATTTCCTGGACGGGGACCGGATCGTCTACAAGACCGACCTCGCCGCCGGCCATGCCCTGATCACCGAAGGCCACGGGAATCCCTAATGGCCCGCTCTACATCAACGACTGCGGTTTCGATTCGGCCGGCGCTTTGCTGGGCCAGATCTATGGCAGGCTCAACGCGCCCAGCGACCGGGCCGACGGCCATTGGGTCGCCTTCGACCAACGGGAGTTCTTTGCCGATGGCAGCGCCTACGCCCATGGCCTGAGCGATACCGGCTACGCCTATATCCCGGGGCGTTGCGACTCGCGAACCTGCCGGGTCCATATCGCGTTCCATGCCTGCCGCCAGAACGCCGACGAGGTCGGCGACGCCTTCTATCGCCATGGGGGCTATAACCGGTGGGCCGACAGCAACGATATCATCGTGCTGTACCCCCAGACCACCACGCGGTATGGCTGGGGCTTCCCGTTCTGGACCCTGAACTTCGTC
Source organism: Methylomagnum ishizawai (assembly GCF_019670005.1). Classification (NCBI taxonomy): domain Bacteria; kingdom Pseudomonadati; phylum Pseudomonadota; class Gammaproteobacteria; order Methylococcales; family Methylococcaceae; genus Methylomagnum; species Methylomagnum ishizawai. The sequence continues at coordinate 82,585 of NZ_AP019785.1, forward strand.
TGGAACCTCTATGCGTGCTGGGATTGGTGGGGCTACGACGGCGACGACTACCCCACCCGGAATGGATCTCAGATCAAAGCGGTACGGGCGATGCTGGACCGCTTGGCCGGGGCAAGGCGGGACTATCCGATGGCCCCTTGAATGGCACCGCCGCACGGATTCGATCCTATTTCGCCCAATGGATTAAGGAGGCAGGGAGATGCGCGAATTACTTTTCAGCCTGTTGCTCATGCAGGCGCTCCTGCTGGCCGGATGCGGCTATAACACGCTCCAGCAGCAAGACGAACAGATCAAGGCGGAATGGTCCGAGGTGGTGAATCAATACCAGCGGCGGGCCGATCTGGTGCCCAACCTGGTCAACGTGGTCAAAGGCTACGCCGCCCACGAAAAGGATGTGCTGACCCAGGTGGCCGATGCCCGTTCGCGGGCGGGTTCGGTCCAGGCCACTCCGGAATTGCTCAACGACCCCAAGGCGTTCCAGTCGTTCCTGGCCGCCCAGGGCCAGCTTTCCGGCTCGCTGTCGCGGCTACTGGCGGTGGCGGAAAACTATCCCCAACTCAAGGCCGACACCTTGTTCCGGGATTTGCAAGCGCAACTCGAGGGGACCGAGAACCGCATCGCCGTGGCCCGGAATCGTTATATCCAGACGGTGCGTGAATACAACATCACCGTGCGTTCGTTCCCGACCAACCTTACGGCCAAGATGTTCGGGTTGGACGTGAAGCCGAACTTCACGGTGGAGAACGAAAAGGAGATTTCCGGCGCGCCCAAGGTGGATTTCGGCTCGCCGACTCCCGCCACGGCACCGATCCGGTAAGCGGCCATGAGAACGGCGTCGAATCGCGGCCGCTCATCCTGGTATGGAATGATCTGGATTTTGGTTTTCCTGGTGGCGGCAACCGCCCCGCCGCTACGCCCGGAGGTCGCTGTGCCGCCGCTGGCGAACCGGGTCACGGACCAGACGGGCACGCTCACGCCCGATCAGCGCGCCCACCTGGAGGGCTTTCTGGCCGCCTTGGAAGCCGAGAAGGGCAGCCAGGTCGCCATGCTGCTGGTTCCGACCACGCAACCGGAAACCCTCGAGCAATATTCCATGAGGGTGGCGGATGCCTGGAAACTAGGCCGTCAAGGCGTTGACGACGGCGTCCTCGTGATCTTCGCCAAAGAGGACCGCGCCGCTCGGATCGAGGTTGGTCGCGGACTCGAGGGCGTGATCCCGGATGCCGTTGCCAAGGATATAGTGGAGGACGGAATGATTCCGTATTTTAGACGGGGAGATTTCTACGGCGGACTCTCCGCGGGTTTTGACCGGATCGCCGGGCTCATCCGCGGCGAGCCATTGCCGTCGCCCGCCAACGGTCGGGAGCAAACCCCGGATTCCGCCACGGGATTGTCGTTGTCGCTCGTCGGAGGCCTATTCGGCGGCCGAATTCTCCGCGCGATGTTGGGCGCCTTTCTGGGTGGATTGATTGCCTCCGTGGGCGCGGCCGCAGCGGCCCTGTGGTTCGGCCTGCCAGCGCTGTTTTCGCTATTCGTGGGCGCATGTGTGTTCTTCGCGGTGGCCGCGGGGGGCGGACGTTCCTCCCCTGGCGGCTGGTACGGAGGCTCCGGTGGGTTCTCGGGCGGCCCTGGGGGCGGCGGCTTCTCCGGAGGCGGAGGCGGGTTCGCCGGCGGCGGCGCCTCGGGTCGGTGGTGATGCACGGGAATCCCGTCCGCGCCCTCAAACACCTCTGCTTTCCGACCTGGCGGCTGCGGAGGGTTCTGCCGCGGCGGTCCCTGGAAGCCATCACGGGGGCAATTCGGGACAGCGAGCGGCATCATGCCGGGGAAATCCATTTCGCCGTCGAAACCGGGCTGGACTGGCATCGGTTGCTGCGCGGATTGTCGGCGAGGGAACGGGCGGTCGAGGTGTTCTCCCAATTGAGGGTCTGGGACACCGAGCAAAACAACGGCGTGCTGATTTATCTCCTGCTCGCCGACCGGAGCGTGGAAATCGTCGCCGACCGGGGCATCGATCGGCGGGTCGAACCGGGCGACTGGGAAGGGATTTGCCGGAGGATGGAATCGGCCTTCCGGGAAGGCGACTTCGAAGCGGGCATCATTGCCGGCGTCGAGGCGGTGGGCATCCATATGATCCGGCACTTTGGCGGCGCGGATGTCCAGGGTAACGAATTGCCCGACCGGCCGAGCATCGTCGAAGGGTAACCTCCGGATATACGCGATGGGCGGTCAATTCCCAGCGTGAATCCGCTCGCGCCTTGCTCCCCCGTCGACCGGGAAACCTGAAGAGCTATCAGGAACCGATTTCGTGGCAGCGAAGCCCATCGCCTTTACGACATGGCTTCAATGACCGCTCAGGTGCGGCGGCAATAATTTTGAACGCGTGAAAGCAGTCATTCCCGACGCCTGATCTCCGCGAAAGCTGGGTGACCGTTATGGCCGAACTTCGGTCCCACCATGCCGTTACCAAAATAGCAAGCTATTGCCAAGCCGCCCCTCATCACCTATCAATTTCGCATGGCCGCGCAAAAGGCGGGCAAAGGCATGTCGTTTTGTAGGCGTCGCTTTAGGTAGCGCAAGCCCCGGGTGAACCAGGAGACCAAGCTGCGGCGGAGCTTCCTGAAGCTCCAGTGTCCGGCATCGGTTTGCGACCAGGCTTTTTTTCGAGCGGCGTCGGGCGGTTGGAGGCGTCGTCCCGCCCGACCTGGACGCACCACCACATGGCCAGCGACATGACGAGGATCAGGCGTTCCAAACGGTCGGCGTGTTCCAGTTGCGAATCCTCCAACCCGAAGCCCCGGCCCTTGAAATCCGAGAACATGGGCTCGATGGACCAGCGCGCCGCGTAGTCCAACACCGCCGCCCGCGTGGGGGCGCAGTCCATCGCGATGATCCAGGGCTCGGGATGGCCGGGTTCGTGGAGGATGCCCACGTGGGTCATCACCCCGTGCGCGAACAGCCGCACTCCCGGCAGATAGCGTTCCTCCGCGCCCCGCGCCAGTCCGCCCGTGGTGGTTTCCTCCCCTTCGCCGGTGTCCGCCAGCACATTGCCTTTCAACCGCAGCCGATAGCCCCAGCCCCGCGCGCCCAGCCAATCGAACAAGGCCACCGAGGGGTAGAACCGGTCCGCCGAGAGCAATACGTCCGCCCCCGGCGGCAGCCAGGCCAGGACCCGCTCCAACACCCGCTCCTGGCCCTCGAAACCGATATTGGCCGGCCCCTCTTCCGCCACCCAGGCCAAGGGCAGCGCCCGGTCGCCGACCCGCACGCCCACCATCAGCACCGCCATCCGGTCCCCGAGGTCGGTCTGGTCCAGGCTCAACTGCACGGTCTGGCCGTTCCGCGCGGCCCGGGCGAGTTCGGCCCGCGCGAACGGCTCCATCACCACCGCCGACCCCAGCAGCGGATTCTTCAACAAGCGCCTCAGCCATTGCTCGCGCATGTCCTGCCTCTCCGTCGGCAAGGGCAGCAGGTTCGCCAACTCCACCGTGTTCGGCGTCCGCCCCTCGATCATCGCCCCCACCGCCAGCGCCAGCTTCCCGACCACCGTCTTGCGCAGTCCAGGAAGGGCCTGTTCCAGCCCACGCCCTACTTCCTCGGCCAGTTTCTTTACAGTTCCCATCGCTTCGTCAGTCGAAATTCGTTCCGGCCTTCAAGCCTACCCGAAAATTGATTAGGTGATGAGACGAGGCCTGGCCGCGTGCCGAGGGGGATACCTGGATGGGCTTGTCCGTGTTCGCCATCGACGGCTCCAAGTACCGCCTGCCCGCCTTCGACCCCGACGGCGGGCTGGACCGGCCGGGCCGGGGGCATTATCCGCTCTGCCTGGTTTCGACCGCCCACGACATGTTCCGCCGGATACCCATCGCCCGGACCGTCCAGCCGATGGCGCGGGCCGACGAGCGGGAGGAGGCCAAGGCCCTGCTCCCCCACATCCCGCCCGCCCGGCGGCGTCATCCTGTTCGACCGGGGCTACCCCGGCCACGACCTCATCGACCACCTAGAGGACATCCGGCACATCTTGTGCTTTGCGCGGCGAACGCTTAAAAGACCCGTCTTTTGCGAAGCGGAAGCGGAGGAGACCCAGCCCTTCCTCGCCGGGATCCGCGCCTACAGGGTCCGCTTGGCTTCGGCAAGAATAATACAAAGAAGATTAAAACAAAGAATAGAAGAATAGGGATGGAAAAACCGATGTTTTTTTCTTTAAAAACAAACTGTTGCAAATATAACCCGCGACCTATACCTACCGAACCTTGGGCGCATTCCCCAACTTATCCACAGGTTTATCCACAGCCAGGGCGTAGCGTTTGTTGGCGGCTTTCATCTCCTTGACAAACTCGGGTGTCGGCGTGAGGACGTAATTGATGTCTTCGATCTTGCCGCGTAGGCCGGTGATATTTTGCTTGGTGCAGCTTTGCAGGACGCCTTGGTCCTGGAGTTCCATGAGGGCCTTGCCGAGCGCGTCCATGCAGTCGCGTTCCCGGGCGTAGTTGAGCAGCGCGCTGTCGCGCTTGACCGTGCTGTAGCGCATCTCGAAATGGGTCAACATGCTGGCAAAGGTGAACTTCAGGCTCAGTTGCTTATGCAGCCAGCGGGCTAGCTGGGTTTTGTGGGCCATCATCTGGTGGTAGTTGTACTGGCGGTAGGTCAGCGCGTCGATGCTTTGGGTGACCAGGGGATGGAACTGGGCGGACCATTTCGCCTTGGGATCGTCGCGCAATTTCTTGCGGGAAACGGCGGTGAGCGACGGTAGGTAGTTGGTGCGCGAGAAGCCTTCCATGGAGGATCCGTCGTCGGTTCGGATTTCGATGAGGCTGCCCGACAGGATCCGCAGGCTTTTGATGATCTCCTGATAAGAGCGCGTATGCCCACGTTTGTTGAGTTCCTCGCGCAGCATATAGAGCGAGAACACCACGCCACTGCGGTAGTTGGCCCGGTCGAAATAGCCGTGGTTCTGGTCGGTCGCGATTTTGCGCAGGGCGTCTTCGACCAATTCCTCGTTGGCGCTGGGATAGTAGTCCTGGGTCGTTCCCTCCTCTTCGCGGATACGGGCAGGCTGGATGATGGCCTTTAAGCCCGTTCCCCGGTAATTGAAGTCGATCTCCAATAAGTCGAGGAAACCTTTCTCGGAGCGGAGCTTGATCATGGCCTGCCGTGAGAGGGAGTAGCGCGGGATGCTGTCCCACAGGTCGATGGTATTCGACAAATGGTCGCGTTCAAGCTCGGTGTTGCAGAGGAAATTTTGGAAAAGTTCCAGTTGAGGGTCCATGTGGGCGCCTTCGGATGGCCGGGGGACGATGCTGTTTGGTTTATTTTTGATCATGTTCATGTCCTTTTATTTCGGCATGGATCCATGCCGTTATCCGTCGGTTGGGACAATCATTCCTCATCCTTGCCCTTACCCTTGCGTGGCGTGGAGGCACCAATACGCCCGGGAGGGCACTGTCAAGTTCTCGAAAGCGCGAAGCAAGAACTCTTATCTGTCGGCCGATAAGCGGGTGCCCTCGGGTGGGCCTGCCGCTTCGATAACCGATGATTTCCTTGAAAGGCGGCTTTCGGGCGCTGCTCGAAGGGGCTTCGACCCGCTTCAACCCACCACCGGAGTCCAGGGCCCGCCAGCCGGCCAGTGTCGCGGGGGGTGGGCGTCGGCGCTCGCCGCCGCGATGACCGGAAGCAAGAAATCCCGGAGCGATGCCACGACGTCCTCCAGGGGCGGCGCTTCCAGCCTGTTCTTTCCCAGGAACGCCCGCCACTGCGTCCGCTTTTGCGCGTCCCGCGCAAAACCGTCGGTCAGGCCCAAGGGGGCGCCCGGGGGCAACCCCGTCTTGCGGCGATCGAAGGTTGCCCGGAGGGCGCGGCGCAGGGTGTCGCCGTCGAATCCGGTGTGGCGCGACAGGATCCAGAGGTCGAAATAATCCTTCATCCGGCTGTTGGCGATCCCGAGCGAGGCCAATGCCTCCACCTTTTCAGCCACCACGGTATAGCGCGGATAGACGCGCAGCCTCGGTGCCGTGAACTCCGGGAGCATCACGGGGTACTGGGCGTCCTCCGGCCCCGGCGTCACGGCATCGCCGAAACCGATGTCGATCTGCATGGGGCAGCGCGCGCCGTCGATCAGCCCGAGCAAGGTGACGCGCACGCCGGCGTAGTTGGCCTCCTTCCGGATCTCCGCCGCCCGGACGGTGTCCGGCCGGAACATCATCCCGTCGTCGGCGTCGACCACGCAGACTTCCTGGAAGACGGCTTCGAGGCTTGGCAACTCGGCCGGGCCGAATCCGAGGAAGTCGGCGTCCCTGGTCGGGCGGTGCGGGATGTCGAACCACAGGTCGAACAGCAAGGCACCCTTGAGCAGGAACTGGTCGGCGTGGGGGGAAACACTGAGCCGGTACAGCAGGCGCTCCAGCGCGTAGCGGGTCAGGACCAGATTGAAGTCCTGCCGGGTTTCGCGGGCGCGGTTGAGCAGGCGTGCCCGCACGGATGCCGCTAGGTTCCGTTCGCTCATGGCAGGCTTTCCAGGTAGGGGCGCATCACATTGGCCACCCTGCACGGCGCCGCGAACCGCCACAGTTCGTCCATGCTGGACCGCCTGGCCCGCCACGCCTCCCGTAGCGCCTCCAGCGCGACATCGAGACCGATCTTGTTGCGGAACTTGAAGCAGTCGGCCACCGTCCGGGCGACGTTGGTCACCCGCACCGGCACGCCGTCGATGACGTGTTCTTCGATCCCTTCGGTCAGCGCGGCGCCGGAGAAGCGAACGATGCGCAGCGGGGGATAGTCCATCCTCGGCGCGCGCGCCTTGTTGGGGATGGCCAACCAGACCTCGGACGGTGACTGCGTGGTGAGGTCGTGCACGCGCAGCGCCGACAGCAGGCAGACGATGCCTTGCGGGTGTTTGCGCGCGACCCCGGCCAGCGTGCCATGCTCCGACACGGCGCGGTCGGGACGGCCATACAGGCCGCGCCCCACCCGGGCGAGCCGACCCTGCCGGACCAGCCGGGTGAGGGCGACACTGGGCAGCCCAAGCGCAGCGAGGTCGCGCGGGCGGATCAGGCCGCGCTCATCGGCCAGGTCCAGAATGGTCTGATGCGAGCTTTGCATGCCGCCATGATGTTGTCTTACGTCGGTAGATGTCAATGACCGCCGACAAAATACAACCGGTATGATTGCCCTTGCCCGCCGATGCCGCGATCCAACCGCTTGATCCGTCCGTGCGCAATCCATTGACTGCATGGCGCCGTATCGCGGCCTTCAGGCCAGTTGCGGGGAACGCCGCTTGCGCAAGGCCTCCGCCCACCAGAGGTGGTGCCGGATTTGATTTCCAGGGCGAGGAGCCTTCCCGCCTTTCCCGAACAAATCCACCCCGCGCCGGGTGCTGTCCCGCCAGAAATAAATGCTGCCTCCCGTTGGCAATGGATTTCGGGTTGCCCTTTTGGGGCGGGCATCATCGAGGAACGTCCCAAGCCTATGGCTCCAGACGGCGGCTTATCTGGGAAAAAAATCTTAAGAGGACATCCGGCACATCTTGTGCCTTGCGCGGCGAACGCTTAAAAGACCCGTCTTTTGCGAAGCGGAAGCGGAGGAGACCCATGAGTTGCCTGGAAATCTCGGACCGGCTGTGGGAGCGGGTAGAGCCATTGTTGGAGCCGTTCAAGCGGCGCAGGCCGGGCGGCTCCAAGCCGCTGGAATTCCGGACGGTCATGAACGGGATTCTGTATGTGCTCAAGACCGGTTGCCAATGGGATTGCCTGCCGGCCTGCTACGGCTCGAAAAGCGCGGTCCACGAGCACTTTCAGAGATGGGTTGCCGCCGGCGTGTTCAAGGAGATGTTCCGCTGGTCGGCGGCGGAGTACGAGGAACTCGAGGGGTTCGACCTGGCTTGGCAGTCGATGGACGGCAGCCTGGTGCAGGCCCCGGTCCGCCAAGCCCGCTGCCAGAAGGACGAGGGCCTGGGGCGCAATCCCACGGATCGTGGGCGCAGCGGTGGCAAGATCCACCTTCAGGTGGACGGGAAGGGGATGCCTTTCGCCGTCGCGCAGGCCGGGGCCAACGTGCACGACAGCCGCCTGGTGACGGTCACCGTCGAGGCGGCCGTGATCGAGGCACCCGCCGACGCCGGGCAAAGTCCCAGGCATCTTTGCCTGGACAAAGGGTATGGCTACGAACGGGTCGAGCGGGAAGTCGCGGGACTGGGCTACACCCCCCATATCCGCAAGATCGGCGAGGAGAAGCGTTCCTGCGACTCCGAGCCAACCCACCCCGCGCGGAGGTGGGTGGTCGAGCGCGCTTTCGCCTGGCTCAAGGGCTTCCGGGCCATCCGAACCCGCTACACCTGCCGGGGAGCCAACTATCTGGCCTTCCTTCAGTTGGCGTGCGCCCTGATCCTGGGAAGACGGATCGAGGCCAAAACCGTGTAAGCAGTTTATGTGCCGGATGTCCTCTTAATGGGTCGCACGGGTTTCGGTGGCCCCGGCGGGCCGGGCCTGTCTGGGATGCCGTCCCTCCGCGAACTCCTCGATCATTTTCCGGTTGAAATCCGGGAGGTCGTCCGGTTTCCGGCTCGACACCAAGCCCCGGTCCACGACCACGGCCTCGTCCACCCATTCCGCCCCGGCGTTCTGGAGGTCCCGCTTGAGCGAGGGCCAGGAAGTCAGCCGCCGCCCCCGCACCACGCCCGCGTCGATCAGCGTCCACGGCCCATGGCAGATCGCCGCCACGGGCTTGTCGGCGTCGAAGAAGCCGTGGACGAAGGCGACGGCCTCCGGGTTCATCCGCAGCTTGTCGGGGTTGATGACCCCGCCGGGCAGCAGCAGCGCGTCGAACTGGTCCGGGCTGGCCCGATCTAGCGGCACATCGACCGGGACTTCCTCGCCCCAGTCGGCGGCGCGCCAGCCCTTGACCCGGCCCGCCGTGGGCGAGACCACAGAAGCCTCCGCGCCCGCTTGTTCGAGCGCCCGGCGGGGCTCCATCAATTCGGATTGCTCGAAGCCGTTCTCGACCAGGATGGCGACCCTCTTTCCTTGCAGTGGCTGGGCCATGGCGTTTCTCCTTGGGTGGGGTATGTCTGACTTAGGACTGCGGATTAGCCGGATATGTCCCACCCACCCGGGGGAATTTTCGGGGAGGGATTGCCTTGGACGGGCATCACAGCGTGCGTTAAAGTCCGCTCACGCAATTGCGCAGCTAGCCGTCTAAGGATTTGGCCAGGAATAACTTCCCGGAATCAGATAGCCATGGGAATGGCGCGGTAGTTCCATCGGGGAAGGAAGTCGTCGAAGACGATCCTCATGGTTTCGAGGAAGTCGGCGGAGCACTTCTTCCCCGTGGCGTAGGTCCCGGCCAGGATATCCACCGTCACCCTCAATCCCTTGGAGGTCTTGGCCCGCGCCATGAATTGCCGGGCGATGGCGACGGAATGGAACACCACGCCCTGGCAGGCGCGGGTGATGTGCGGGAACAGCCGGTGCTCGATGGGGTTGTGCTTCGAGCAATACGGTGGGTAGTGCGCCACGCGGATTTCCAGGCCCAGCCGGTCGGCGAGCCGTTGCAGGGCGTCCTTGAACACATGCCGGTTGGAGGCGTTGCTGCCGCCCCCATCGCACAGCAGCAGCAACCGGCGGCGGCCGGGATAGTTCCGGCGACCGTGCCGCTCCCACCAATGGGCGATGCTGTCGCAACAGAACTCGCTGGTGTCATGGTCCAGAACGTCGACGGGCACCTGGGTATGGGTATGGCCCTCCCGGGCGAAGTTGCCGACCAGTTCCTTCTTCTTGGTGTCGATGCTGATCACGGGGTCGCCCGCCGCCAAGTATCCCGCCTTGAGCTTGGCGATGTTGCGGAACTGCGCGTCGCGGTCGGGATGGGCCCCCAGCGACTTCTTCTTGCGCGCCTTGCGCTGCCCCAGGCCGTGCCGCCTCATCAGCTTGCGGACCGTGTGGCGGCTCGCCGGGCTTCCCATCTCCGTGTGCGTCAAAGCGGTACGCAGACCTGAACGAAAACGCCCGAGTGCACTACTATTAACAAAACTTGGCAACTCTCTACCCCACTCAGAGAACATCATGACGAAATCCGAATTGACCTATTTTATTAAGCAAGAAATCGCTGATCGCTTTGAAAAACCACTCGATGCGATTAGTGATGACACCGATCTCATTGAAGATCTGGGTGCCGACTCCCTAGAAATGACGGAGATTCTGGTCAGAATTGAAGACAAACTGGGCGTCCGGTTTGAGGACGACACGATTGCACTCCTGGGTACACCTGCCAAGCTCGCCGAATTCATGGAAAGCTATGTGGTATCCATCGATTATCACAGCATTCCAACCAACGGATGAAACGCAGGGTTGTCATTACCGGTGTGGGAGCGATTGACCACAATGGGCACTCGGCCCCCATGATCTGGGACAACGTGGCCCAAGGGGCTAGTAGTCGTATTGAGAAGATATACAGCGTGAGGGAGCATTTTTAATGCAATTCTGGCTTTATATAACATGCAGCATCCTGCAACTGGTCGTCAACACAATCTAAGGATATTCCGATGAAGGTTACTAGCATTGATGGAATGGGCAGCTATGGCGTTTATATAGATGGCGTGGATTTTGAGTATCTAACCGACGAGCAGTGGAGAGAGATCGGCCATATCCACATGAAGAGTCTGGTCACCATTATTCGTGACTGCAATCTAACCTGCGAGAACCAACTGGGATGGATCAGGAAGTTTGGCGAACCCAGACATGGCCTGTATTACAGGCTGATGAGGAAATACGGCATAACATCATTGGGGCTTATTGTTCGACTGGGTCTGAGCGCGAGTAGCCCGATGGATGAAGAAGATAAAAGCGTGATACGGGAACATATCCGATATCACCAGCCTTCCTCCGAAGGTTCGGGCGTCACGCGGGTTAGTGGGATCAAGGATGACAATGGGAGGTCGATCGGACTATTTAATGATGGTGAATTGCTTTGGCATTCTAATGAGGCGGCTACCCTGACCTTTGCCCCCGGCGTGGCGTTGCTGGGTGGGAAGTGCATGGTGGGTTCGTCAACGGGTTTTTTGCAAACCGCGGATTATTATGAATCGGTCAGCGAATCATTCCGCTCGGAACTGGATGAGATGGTTTTGACTCACCGCCATACGGAGGGAAAGATAAACCCGGCCCTCAATGACAATATGGAGCGTTTAAACATGTGTCCAGTCGATGATGTGGAGATTCCGATGGTCATCATGAGTCCTGGGGGCATTAAGGGGTTGCACTACCCACTAAATACGGTTTATGGGGTTCGTGGAATGAATAAGGCCGAAAGCGATAGCCTCTTCGCAGAAATCGACAAACATTTGTACGTCGATCACTATATTTACGATCATTGGTACAAAAATGACGGCGACCTCCTGTTGTTTGACAACTCGATCACACTGCATAGACGTCTTGGGAATGTAACTGGTCGTCTCGCCTATCGCATCCAGCACGACTACAGCGAGTTGCAGGATGATTTCTGGCAACCTTACTTCCAGAAAGAGTTTGCGGATAAATACAAGGAAGCAATCACAGACTTTGTCGAGACACTGGGCATCCAGAGTTTTAAGTTGCCTCAAGTCGGCTAGTTAAGCGATTCCAGATAAATATATATCTTGGGCGTTCATCGTAATATCTGTGTCAGGTATATTTGAAAATGCAAAGAAGCCGTCTCGATCATTACCTTTTGGACAATCCATCTCTGCAAAGGCGCTATAAGAAAATCAAGAAGCATGTCAATCGTCTGATCATTTCAGGCTATGACATTACTAATCGATGCAATCTCCGCTGCAAAGGGTGCTACTTCTTTGAAGGCGAACGCTCCTCCAGATTCAATGATGACCGGACCCTGGATGAGTTCGACGCTTTTTTTGCCAGTGAAGTCAAGCGTGGTGTGACCATGCCCCATTTTGCCGGGGCAGAACCGGCAAAAGTTCCGGAGAGGCTCGCATTAGCCGCCAAATACTGGAATCGAGGCGTTATCTATACGAATGGCACCTTGCCCATCGCGCCGGATCTGCCCTTTATGCTGCATATCTCGCTTTGGGGGGCGGAGGAAACGGATGCGCGCCTGAGGGGGAAGCATGCCTTCAGAAGTGCGCTCGATAACTTCTCTCGGGATGCGCGGGCGGTGTTTATCTTTACCATAAACCGCCAAAATATCGGTGAAATGGCGGAGGTGACAGATATCTGCGCCCAGCATGGGACTAAACTCTCGTTCAATCACTATAGTCCTACGCGCTGGTACGGATCGTCAGGCACTGAGATGCCCAACGAAATACGTTTCAGAGGCAAAGGACGTTTCAGTGGCCCTGACGACCAGCTTGCTTTACGTATCGAAGACCTGAAAATTATAAAAGATCACATACAGGAACTGCTTATCCGTTATCCGAATACCCTGATTTATTCATCTTATTACAACGAGCGCATCAACAGCCCTGATGTCCTTTTCAATATTAACTCACAAACGGGTGTTGCGACGAATTGTGCCATACTCAATTCCACTCATCATCGTGAATATCGAACCGACCTAACCTGGGATGACGCCGATTGCTGTATTCCTAATACCGATTGTGCTACCTGCCGCCATTATGTTGCTAATTACAGTAAGATCATGGGCGAATTTCATAACCATCTTGACAGCATTAACCAATTCGAAAAATGGCTGGAGGTTTATGAGACCTGGTGCAAATTGAATATTAGAAGCTGGGATACCCTGGACTGAGCAAGTAGAAGCTTCCGGATATTCCGCTCTATGCTAGTGAATGGCTGACTAAATTTATGGGTAATAAATCTGCACCCCAAACCCATCCTTTTCTGGTTCATCCTAGCCCCACGCCGCTTTATCCCTTGACGCAGGCCCAACAAGATATCTGGTTCCATCAAATATTGCATGAGGAACTGCCACTCTACAACATCGGCGTAAAGGTGCATCTACCTGGTACAGTGGATGTTGCGCGATTTCGGGAGTCTGTCCGCTTACTGGTATTGAAACACGATTGCCTGCGTATTCAATTAACCCAACGCTGGGATGAATATGGAGTCCCCCAACAGACCATTGCCCCGCCCTTTGAGCCTGAGGTGACCCTACATGATTTCCGTGAAGAAGCTGAGCCACTGATTGCCGCAACGCAGTGGATGCAGCGACGTTTCGTGGAACCGTTTGTACTCGACGATTTTCCATTGTTCCGCTACGACCTGGTCCGGGTAGCCGAGGCTGACTACTATTTGCTGATGCAATACCATCATCTAATCACGGACGGTTGGAGTAGTTCCCTACTGGTTTGCTCGCTTGGAGGGATCTATACGGCCTTGGCCTGCGGAGAGACGCCTGACCTATGGGGTCCATCCTACCTCGATTTTATCGCTAGCGATCAAGAGTACAGATGTTCCGATCAATACCAGAAGCACGGAGAATTCTGGAAAGGGCAATTCACTTATCCACCCGAACCTTTGTTGATACCCAAGTCGGGAAGCCATTTACCAGCACCCAGCGATTGTCGCAGCGCGCAGGTGTCGAGAGCGCTGATCCAACGACTCGAGACCTTGGCTAAGGGTTATCAGGTGAGTTTTTTTCACGTTCTGATCGCCGTCCTGGCAATCTATTTCACACGCACCAGAGGCGTGGATGAACTGGTGATTGGTCTTCCGATGCAAAATCGGTCCAGTGTCCAGTTCAAGCAAACTGCGGGACTCTTTGCCTGGGTCTTCCCCTTCAGATTACAGGTCGATATCAGGGAATCTTTCGATGTTTTCTTACAGCGGATTGCTAAGCAGCTTATGCAACGCTACCGCTATCAGCGCTATCCCATCGGTGCCATCTACCATGAGGTTAGGCCGGTCGCGGCTCACCGGCAACTATTCGATATCGTTCTTTCCTACGAAAGGCGGGACTACGATACCTCTTTTGGGGAAATCGTTAGCTACACAGAAGGCGTGCAGAATGATGCGGAACAGATTCCATTGGCGTTGTATTTTCGAGATTTCCACCTCCACTCGGATGCCCGTTGGGATTTTGTCACGAATCGGGCCTACTTCGACGACCAACAGTTGGCGGCTATGCAAAGCCATCTGTTATATCTGCTGGAGGCCGTTGCCAAGCAACCGAGGAGCACGCTCGACCTGATTTCCCTGGTACCCGAGTCTGAGGTGGCGCAATTACATGCCTGGGGCCAGGGCCCCCGCACCGCTCCCCTGCAACATACCGTGGTAGGGCTGTTCGAGGCACAGGTGGCATGTCGTCCCGAGGCCACGGCCCTGGAGTTTGGCGAACGGCGACTCAGCTACCGGGCGCTGAACAAGGCGGCCAACCGCGTAGCCCATGGCCTGATGGGCCGGGGCGTAGGCCCGGATATACTGGTGGGCCTGATCTGCGAGCGCTCGATCGAGCTGATCGTGGGCCTGCTGGGCATCCTCAAGGCCGGAGGGGCCTATGTACCCATCGATCCGGACTATCCGCAGGCGCGGATCAAATATCTGCTGGAAGACAGCGGGGTGCGGATATTGCTGACCCAGCGGGGCCTGCGGGAGTGGATCCCGCAGGGTGAGGGCGTAGAAGTCTTGTGCCTGGATGAAACGGAGGAATGGCCGGTCTCGGTGGAAAATCCCGTCAGATGGGCCGGACTGAATGATCTGGCCTACGTGATCTACACCTCCGGCTCCACTGGACGGCCCAAGGGTGTCATGCTGCCTCATGGTGTATTAGCCAATCTCATAGCCTATAGTCGTCAACAGCCTGGGCTTGGGAAAGCCTATAGAACGCTACAGCAGACATCGTTGAGTTTCGATGTTTCCTTACAGGAAATCTTTTCCACGTTCGATACCGGAGGCTGTTTAGTATTGATCGATGAAGCTACACGGCGGGATAGTGAATTACTATGCGGTTACCTGGAAGCACATCGAATCGAGCGGCTTTTTCTGCCCTATGCGGGCTTGACGCAGCTAACGGAAATTGCCGCAAAAAATCCTCCCAGCAGTCTTGTCGCCGTAATCACGGCCGGTGAGCAATTACGCGTTACTTCATCAATACAGCAATTCTTTTCAGTGCTACCAGATTGTCATTTCTGGAATCACTATGGCCCATCAGAAACCCATGTTGTCACCACATATGCATTGGAGGGCATTCCAGAGGGTTGGGCAACCTTTCCGCCCATAGGTCGACCTATCGCCAACACCCAGATTTACGTCCTCGACCCACAGGGGCAGCCCGTGCCCATTGGAGTTCCCGGCGAGCTGTACATTGGTGGAATGGGCTTGGCGCGGGGATACTTGAACCGTCCCGAGCTGACGGCGGAGCGCTTCGTCGAGTTGGAAGTGTTTGGCCAGCGGCAGCGGATGTACCGCACGGGCGACCGGGTGCGCTGGCAGGAGGACGGACAGTTGCTGTTCCTAGGACGGCTGGACCACCAGATTAAGCTGCGCGGCTACCGCATCGAACTGGGCGAGATCGAAGCGACACTGGTCTCTTTGTCGGGAATTAAGGAATGTGTGGTGATGGTTCGAGAGGATCATCCAGGTGAGCGACGACTGGTCGCTTACGTCGTTCTCGACCAGGAAAGCGATCCAATCGGGCCGGATCTGCGCGGTGCCTTGGCGGAACAGTTGCCGGACTACATGATCCCAGTCGCCATTGTGCCTTTGGACAGTCTGCCATTGACACCGAATGGCAAGATAGACCGTGCGGCCCTGCCGGCACCGGAGATTGATCGAGCGGCGCTCGGCACTGCCTATGTCGCGCCGCGTAACCCGATAGAAGAGACCCTGGCAGAACTGTGGCAGGAAATCCTGATGCTCAATGAGTTGCCGGGGATACACGACAACTTCTTTAACCTAGGGGGCCACTCGTTGTTATCCGCGAGACTGGTCAGCCGCATCAAGACTGGCTTTGGTCTGGCCTTGTCCCTGCGGGATTTCTTTCAGTCGCCGACAATTGCCAGTCTGGCTGAGTTGCTAAAACAGCCCGCCAACGGGGATGGGATCGGGCAAGCAGAACAACATCTGCGTTCTGGAGTACGCAGGTTGCTCGATCCAGCTATTTGGCATCAATTACAAAGCTATGTGATGAGTTGGCAGGGCGAACGGGCCGGTCCGGAAAGCCTGATTGTTGGGCATAATCTGGAAGGCACCCGCCCGCCGCTGTTTTGGGTCTTTCAAGGCCAAGAGGAATTTGCCCAACTTGGCCATTACCTGGGCGTGGATCAACCCCTCTATGGTATGCGCTCCGGGCACCTGGTCATGGATTATACCGAGGACAATATTCAAGCCCTGGCACTCGATTATGTGCGGGAGATCCAGGCGCTGCGCCCTCGCGGGGCGCTGGTCCTGGGGGGTAACTGCCAGGGAACCCTTATTACCATGGCTATTGCCCAGCACCTGATGCGCCGGGAATGCCATGTGCTGTTGCTTATCCTCATGGAATGGACCTTTTCGGCACAACCCTATGCCGGCCCAGTGGGGCTGATCTTCGGGCGTGAAAGCGATGTCACCAATCCATATCGCCATTTCCGGCAACCAGAATTGATGTGGCAGCGGGCTTGGCCCCGGCATCGGGTCGAATTTATCCCTGGCGCATACGGTGAACTCTTCCGTGAGCCCAATGTGCAGAGCCTGGCGGGGGCGGTCTCACGCCTGATCGATGATGCGCGGAATATCCCTTTGAATCTACTGCCAGCCGAAGGCAGGAAGGCTACGATAGCCGTCGATGAACCGCCACTGCGGATGTGGCCGGGAGAACGGTGCCTGATTGCGGTACGGGTTACCAATACCAGCCCGCTTTCCTGGCCAGACGGCAGGGAATTGGGGCTGTTCCTGGTCAACCAATGGTGTAAAGGCGATGGCAAGCCTTTGATGCTCAAGGACGGGGGCATCCCCCTGCCAGCCCTGGCCAGTGGCGAGGAGACGGTGCAATGGCTACCCATTCGCGCTCCGAAGACATCGGAGGCACTTCAGCTACGGTTGAAAGTGGTGGAAGAGGGTGTGTTCACTTGGTTAAGGCACGATTATGAGCCACTGCAACTATCGGTTCAAATCGTTCCAAACACTGAAGCAACCGTGGCGTCGGTGGCGCAATTGGGAAACCAATATAGCCCCCCGATCCTCATTGGTGGAACCGGCGGATCAGGCACCCGTGTCATATCCCGAATTCTGCAACAACTCGGCGTACATCTGGGGACGCGATTCAATCCCTCCGACGACAGCATCGAGTTGGCGGGCGAGTGGTGGGCGCGGTTGTTGCCCTATTGGAAGGCAGAACTCCCCATCGAGATCGAATCCGCCATTGTCCATGCCCTGGGCGCGAAGCTCGCGGTATTTCTGGATGGCGTGGCGAAGAACAGCCAGTGGGGGTGGAAATTGCCGCCGACGGTCTTTTTCGCACCCTTCTGGCACCGGCTCTGGCCGGGCGTGCGTTGCATCCATGTGGTGCGGGACGGGCGTGACATGGCGCTGTCTCACAACCAGAAGCAGTTGAACTATCTGGCCCCCGTGGTCCTGCAAAGCGATGAACTGTTGCTGGACAAGGCGCAACGCAGTATTCGCCTGTGGGATCGCCTTAATCTGTGGTTGGCTGAGTACGCCGAGGCCAAGATGCCGGGACAATACTTGCGTATACGCTACGAGGACCTGTGCGCTCAGCCCAGGGTGGAGATCGAACGCCTGATGAAATTTCTCGGTCTGGAGGGAGATGCCGAGGCGTTGGTCAAACAGGTACAACCGAGTCCCGGTATCGGTCGCTGGCGACAGCAGGCAAAGGACTGGCTAATACAGGTCGAACACGCCGGGCGGGAAGGATTGGCGCGCTTTGGCTATCTGGATGGAGGAAAACCAGTTGACGGAATCCCATCGTTACCCGCTCAGCCAGACCTCTACGATGCAGGACTCATTGCATTCCAACGGGGAGAATATGATCGGGCCATCGAACAACTGAACCCGGCTCTGGACCGGGTCAACCGCTTGCTACCGGCCCTGGCGGAGTCTTTCCACCGTCAACATCGCTATGATGAGGCCGAGCGAGTTTGGCGTCAGGCCCTGGCGCTCAACCAGAATGACGGTCGTTTATGGCTGGGACTGGGGCTGAGTTGCCAATCGCTTGGCAACTCGAATGAGGCCGTGAGCGCCTATAAAACGGCATACGAGAGAGGCCTGATGCGTCCGGTGGAGGCGTTGACACCACTGTTCGAGTTGGCGCAATCCGCGCATGAGGGGATCGCCGAGGTGGCTGCTTTAGTTAACCGCGCACTGAAACAGACTCCTCAGGATACGGAATTGCTTGCCCTGGTGGCCCAGGTGCAATTGCAATCGAACGAGCCAGATGCCGTAGTCGCAACGGTTCATAAGCTGATCGCGCTACGTCCTGACCAATTCGGCCCGGTGGTGCAGATCATTTGGAAAATCATTGGACGGCGCATGCTGGCGGAAGCTAGATTGCTGATCACAGAGTTGATGGAACGGCTGCCCGATGAGCCTGCGGTGCTACTTCTGCTAGTCCATTACACACTTCGTATAGACCATGACGCTAAAAAGACATTGAGCCTTTGTGACGCCGTACTCAAGCGGGAACCCCATCGGTTCGTGTTTTACGGGTATAAAGGGGAATGCCTCTCTGAATTAGGTGAGCTGGATCATGCCTTAGCGGCTTTCGACCGGGCGATCGAAGGATTAGGCGACCGGGTACCAGTGCATTTCTTGGCGAAACGTGGACAGCTACAGCAAAGACGCGGGGTATTTGATAAGGCGAAAGAAGACCTGCTGAGGGCCATAGAGATAAGTCCTGATACGAAATGGATCAGAGATGCTCTGAACAGTTGTATTGCGTTAGCAGAAGGAGCGGAGTTTCAGTAAGCTTGCAGGGAAAGCCGGTTTGAACCGCCCCGGGTTTCTCGGAGGCTCCAACATTTGAGAGTATGGAGCCATGAAGAAAACAACAAACTTTTCACCCAAAGTCAGGGAGCGGGCGGTTTCCAATTCTTTTCCGGTATTCACGTATTACTCCCTTCCCGCCCTAAGACCCCCCACTTTTTGGCAGGCGGTAGATATGGCTGAGAATGTTCTTGACCTGCTGGGGTGTTTGGGGAGTGGCCTGGGCCAAGTGCCGATGGACGCGCTCGGCCCGCTGCTGGACCGTCATGGCATGGGGCAGGTGGTAGAGGGAGTTCTTCCTGACGAGGCGGATGAGGTATTCGGCCGGGTTGAACTTGGGGGCGGAAGATTTCAATGTAGTTGTCGCCTCGCCGTTGTGGGTTCAGGCCGCTTTTGGAGGCGTGGCGTGAACCTCGGATTGGGTCTTGGCTGGCGCGGCTGATCGTTCCGGGTTCAGGTGTACGGCCGGGATCGGCCGCCAATTGCGGAGGCCACCGGTCCATCGTTGCGGATGCCGTGCGCGGGCGGCCTCATAGACGGCTCGGCGCCGCTTCAGGAGGTCGGCGTCCTGGCCGGCATGCCGCTCGGCGGGGGTGACGAAGCGGATCGCGCCGTGGCGGTGCTCGTGGTTGTACCACCGGACCAGGCCTTCGGCCCAACGGCGCGCCGCCGCCAGGTCGTCGAACGGCCGGACCGGATGGTCGGGCCGGTATTTCAGGGTCTTGAACACCGCCTCGGCATAGGGGTTGTCGTTGCTGACGGCGGGCCGGCTGAAGGACGCCGCGACGCCGAGGGATTGCAAGGTCGCGAGCATGGTCGAGCCTTTCATGGGCCCGCCGTTGTCCGAATGTAGGACGACCTGGCCCGGGGCCACGCCCTCGCGCCGACATACGTCGCGCAGGAGTTCGCCGGCCAGGGCGCTGCTTTCCTCGCCGTAGACCTGCCAGCCCACGACCTTGCGGCTGAACAGGTCGAGGAACAGATAGAGGTAGAAGAACTGGCCCCGGATCGCGGCGGGCAAATAGGTGATGTCCCAGCAGTAGACTTGATTGGGAGCCGTGGCGCACAGGGCCCTGGGCTTGCCGCGCGGCTGTCCCGGCCGTTCGGCCCGGCGGTGCGCCAACTGGTTTTCGGCCTTGAGGATGCGGTGGAAGGTCGATTCCGAGGCCAGGTATTCCCCCCGGTCCGCCAGCCGGGGCACGATCTGGCACGGCGGCAAATGGCCGAACTCGGGGGAGTTGGCCACCGCCAGCACCTTGGCCCGCTCGGCCTCGCTCAGCTTGTGGGGTGGAACGTACACCCGCGCGGGCCGCCGGTCGGCCTGGACGCCGTCCCCGGATCGCCAGCGCTGGACGGTGCGGGCGGACAACCCCAGCACCCCGCAGGCCCGCTCCAGGCGCGCGCCGGCGGCGGTGGCCTCGTCGATCAGGGCGGTCACGGTTTCGCGCTCTTGCGGCGGGGTCATTCTTCCCCTCCCCCCAAGAGCGCCCGGTACTTTTTTTGAAGGACCAGCAACGCCGCCGCCTCCGCCAGCGCCTTGTCCTTACGCGCCAATTCCCGTTCGAGGCTCTGGTTGCGCTCCTTGAGGACCCGCAGTTCCCGGGCGTTCGTCGATGCCTCTCCCGTGCCCCCTGGATCCCGGCAAAAGTCCCGCTTCCAACCGTCCAGCTGGTGGGCGAACAGGCCGCGCTCCCGGCACCAGGCATTCAGAGCTTCCCCTTCCAGGCCATGGCTCTCCTGCAACGCCGCCAACCGTTCCTCCGGGCGCCAGTCCCCGGGACGCCTCTCCCGCTTCACCGCGCCGCGTACCGCCTCGGGTAATTTCTTTTTCATCCAGCCCTTCAAGGTCAAGTGGTTCATGTTCAGTTCCTCGGCCACCTCTTTTATCGACCGGCGGCCACGCGCAAACACCTTCCGAAGCGCTTGCTCTTTGAACTCTGCGGAATACGTCGTAATCATGGGCAATTGTCCTCTTCTTTCCTCTTACATTCGGAAAATTAGAGGCGACAACTATTCTGACGCCGGGGGCTGCTGCATGTACAGGTCCATGCCGCCAACCTGCACGACACGGTGGGGGCGTGCGAGGTGCTGCGCCGGGCGGCGGAGAAGCACTCCCGGCATCGAGGCGTTCTCCGGCGACGCGGGCTATCGCGGCACGGCGGTCCGGTTCGTGAGCGAGAAGCTGGGCTTGGTGCTGCACATCTCCGAACGGATCGTGGACGGCTTCGCCGCCCTGCCGAAGCGCTGGATCGTCGAGCGGACGTTCGCCTGGTTCGGCTCGTTCCGCCGCTTGAGCAAGGATTTCGAAACCCTCACCGGCACCGCCGAGAACGTCATCCGCATCGCCATGCTGAGGACCACCCTTGCAAAATGCGTCTGAATTTTTGCCAGACAGCTTCTGAACTGGCAGCCCTGGTCGCTGTTGAAAATCTCCGGGGTACCGTAGGCGCCCAGCGCCTGTTCCAGGCAGTCCACGCAGAAGCCGCCGTCCAGGGTGTTCGAGACCCGCCACGCCAGCACCTTGCGCGAATACCAGTCGATCACCGCCACCAGGTAGACGAACCCGCCTGGCAGGCGCACGTAGGTGATATCGGCTGACCAGACCTGGTTCGGACGGCCGATCTCCATGCCGCGCAGCAGATAGGGATAGACCTTGTGCCGGGGATGCGGCCGGCTGGTGTCTGGCCCCGGCCCCGGCCCCGGCCCCGGCGCCATGCCCGCCAGCCCCAGCGTCCGCATCAGCCTTTGGACCCGCTTGCGGTTGACCCGGTGCCCCAGGTCGCGCAGGTGGCGCAGGTGGCGCACCATCCGGCGGCTGCCGGGTGTATTCCGCGTCGATCAGCGCCAGGAGTTCCAGATCCCGGGCGCTGGGCCCGCGCTCGCGGCGGGGCGCGTACAGCACCGAGCGCGACACCCCGGCCAACTCGCACTGGCGGCTCTGCACCAACGGTTCCTCCCGGTCGATCCAGCCCTGGCGCTCCCTCAGCGGCCAATCCCGGACTTTTTTTTCAGCCAGTCCAGTTCCATCTTCAGCCGCCCGATCTCCGAATACAGCCACTCGGCGCTCGCCGACTCATCGGCGACTTTCGGACCGCGCTTGGCCTCGAACAGGCTTCCCGCCTGCTCCTGGAGTTCCTTCTTCCACACGCCCACCTGGGTCGGGTGCACCCCGAATTCCTGGGCGATCTGGTTCACCGTACTCACCCCCCGGACCGCCTCCAAGGCCACCTTCGCCTTGAACTCCCCACTGAATACCTTGCGTTTCTTCTCGCTCACTTTGGGCTCCGATTTCTCCACCGTCACCCTCTTAAATGACTGTCCGGAAACCGGGGTCCACTATAGTCGTCAGGAAGGTCTCGAAACTCATCTTGGTCAAGAAGGGCCAGATGATCCAGGCCGGCGGACGGACGTTGTCCGCCGCCGAGCAGTTCTATTCCCTGGCGGCCTGATTACGCCCGCCGAAAGCCCGGCCGCGCTCAGCGGAAAATAACGTAACAGAACCTTCAGATTTAGTATCCTTGGCGGATTGTTCATTGGATATGAGTCACCGTGGCATTTCGGAACGTTTTTTCCGGCGAATTGGATACCTTCCGCGCCTTGCTGCCTTTGCTCGCGCCCTATCGCTGGGCGGTGGCCGGCTTCGTGGTGCTGGGCCTGCTGGCTTCGCTACTGGAGGGGTTGGGCATCGGTTTGATGATTCCCTTGCTCCAGGGCTATGCCGTCCCCGCAGGCAATGGCGGTGGCCCGCTGTTGGATGGGCTCGAACGCCTGGCCGCAGCCTTCCCGGCGGAATCGCGCAGCGCCACGCTCATGGGGCTGGTGTTCGCCGCGATCCTGGTCAAGATCGTGCTGGCCTACCTGTTCACCGGCTTGGCGGCCTGGATCAGGAGCCGGGTGGTTTACGACCTCCGCATCCGCATGTATCGCCAGATCCTGGCGCTATCTCAGGCATACCTGGACGCGGCACCGACAGGCACCTTGTTGCAGACCCTCACCACCAACGCGGCGGAAACCGCTTACTCGGCAACTTGCCTGCTGTGGTTGGCGCTCAATATCAGCGCGGTATTGGTGTTCGCCCTGTTGCTGGCGGCCATCGCCTGGAAAACGACGTTGGCGGTCCTGGCCGTGCTGTTGCTGCTTTCCAAGTTGGTGCGGGCGGCGCTGGGCGGGGTGAAGGCGCTGGGCCAGCGCAACCTGGGGCTTTACAACGAAATCAGCCATCTCATCAAGGAAACCCTGGCCGGCCTCCGCACCATCCACGCCTTTGGCCGGGAAACCTACGAGCTGGGGCGCTTCGAGGCGGCGCACCTCGCCAGCCACCGCCTGGAGTTCAAGCAGGAGCGCATGGTGGCCTTGGCCCATCCCTTGTCGGAAGGTTTGGCCGCCATGGTGCTGATGGGTTTGGTCATCCTAGCGTTGCGGACCGGCCTGAGCTTGCCGATACTGGCCACCCTCGTATTCATGCTGCTCAGGCTGTTGCCGCACATCCAAAGCGCCAATACCCAAATCACGGTGATCCTGTCGCGGAGCGCGGCGGTGTGCTCGGTATTGGACTTGCTGGACGGGCGCGGCAAACTCTATCCCAAGGCGGGGAGCGCCCGTTTCGGGGGATTCCGGCGCGATATCCATTTCGAGCGGGTCTGTTTCGGCTATCAGGGCAAGGAACAGCCCGCTCTGCAAGACATCGACCTGCGGATCGGGCGCGACCAGACCGTTGCCTTGGTAGGCCCGTCCGGCGCGGGCAAATCGACGCTGATCCATATGTTGTGCCGTTTCTACGAACCCAGCGGCGGGCGCATCCTGGTCGATGGGCGGGATTTGGCGGAATTCGATCTGGCTTCCTGGCGGGAACGTATCGCCCTGGTCGGCCAGGATGTGCATATCTTCAACGCCACGGTGCGGGACAACATCGCCTATGGCCGGTTGGAAGCCGGCCCGGCGGATATCGTCGCCGCCGCCCGCCGCGCCCATGCCCATAATTTCATCGCCGACTTGCCCCAAGGTTACGACACGTTGCTGGGCGACCGGGGCGTATTGTTGTCCGGCGGACAACGGCAGCGGATTTCCATCGCCCGCGCCATCTTGCGCGACCCGGATATTTTGATCTTGGACGAAGCCACCAACGCCCTGGACGCCGTCTCCGAAACCCATATCCAAGCCGCCATCGAAGCGCTGGGCCGGAGCCGCACAGTGCTGGTCGTGGCCCATCGCCTATCCACCATCGAGCGGGCCGACCGCATCGTGGTGTTGGATCAAGGCCGGGTGGCGGAACAGGGCCGTTTCGACGAATTGCTGGAGCGGGGGGGCTTGTTCGCCACTTTGTACCGGGGCCACCGGCTGGGCTTGGTCGAACCGGCAGCGGAGGTGTCGGCATGACCGGCATCAAACCAGCCGTTTCCGTCATCGTCCCGGCCTACCGGGCTTGGGAGGCCTTGCCCCGCTGCCTGGATGCGTTGCGGAAGCAGTCGGGCGGGGTCGCGTTTGAAACCATCGTCGTGGCCAGTGGCGAGGTGGCGGCGGAAGCCCCGCTGGCGGCAAGGTTCCCCGAAGTTCGGTTCTTGCTGTCCGCCGGGCGCAGGTTCCCCGGCGCGGCCCGCAACCTGGGGGCACAAGTGGCGCGAGGCGATATCTTCTTGTTCTTGGATGCGGATTGCGCCTTGGCCAAGGATGGGTTGGCGCGGGTGGTGGCGGGCCATGCCCAGCATGCAGCGCCCGTGATCGGTGGTTGTGCCGATCAAGGCGAGACCGCCACCGGCGCGGGCTGGGGCTACTATTTCGCCAGCGTCGCCCCCTGGCTGGTCCGGCCCGCCGACGAGCCCATCCCGGTGCCCGATTTGGCGACCCCGTGTTATTCCATCAAACGCTGGGCCTTCGAGCGATACGGGCCTTTCGCGGAAGCCCGCTATTGCGAGGACACCCTGTTGTGTTGGCAAATCCAGGCGGCGGGCCATGCGCTGTTACTCGATCCTGGCTTGCGGGTCCGCCACGATGGCATCGACGCGCTGGGTCCCGTGCTGCGGCGCAAATTCCGCCATGGCGCGGCTTTCGCGGTGCTACGTGCCCAAACCCAGGGTTGGGGATGGGCGCGGCGGCGTTGGCAGGCGTTGGGTGCGCCGCTGGTTCCGTGGGTGCTGCTATACCGGATCGGGCGGGCGGTATCCCAAGCCGGGTGCTACCGCCGCCGTTTTTGGCTGAGCTTGCCTTATACCGCGTTGGCGGTGTTGGCCTGGGCGCTGGGCGAGGCCGTGGGGCTGTGGTTTGGCGCGGTTGATTGACGCTTTGATTGTAAGGGTCCGCGATGCATAGCGATTTACCCCGGTTCTCCATCGTCATCCCCACCTACAACCGGCCCGGACCGCTCCGGCAATGCCTGCTGGCATTGGCGGCCTTGGATTATCCGGCGGAATGCTACGAAGTGATCGTGGTGGACGATGGCGGGCACGGGTCTTTGGATGAGGCCGTCGCCGGACTGGACACCCGGTTCCGGCTGCGTTCGCTCCGCCAGAACAACGCCGGTCCCGGCGCGGCCCGCAACGCTGGCGCGGCGGTGGCCGATGGCGAATACCTGGCCTTCACCGATGATGATTGCCGCCCCGAACCGGGCTGGCTGCGGGCTTTCGCAGTGGGTTTCGCCGTCCGGCCCGGCGATTTGCTGGGTGGCCGTACCCTTAACGGGTTGGCCGGGAATCTTTATTCGGAGGCCAGCCAATCCCTGCAAGCGTGGTTTTACGACCACTGCGCGGGCTGCGCTTCGCCGTTGCGGTTCTTCGCCTCCAACAACCTGGGCCTATCGACGGCGCGGTTCCGCGAGTTGGGCGGCTTCGACACCGCGACCCTGCGGTTCGCCTCGGAGGACCGGGAATTCTGCGGGCGCTGGCTGGCGGCGGGCGGGGCGCTCGGCTATGTGCCGGACGCCATGGTCCGGCATTATCACGACCTGGATCCGGTGCGGTTCTGGCGGCAGCATTTCGCCTATGGACGGGGTGCCTACCGGCTGCGGCTGGCGCGGCGGCGGCGGGGTTTGCCGCCCCTGCCCGGCGACCGGGCTTGGATGTGGGCGAGCGTGTCCCGCTATCCCTGCGCCGAACCCGGCCCGGGCCGCAAATTGGCCCTGGCTGGCTTGGCCCTCGCGACCCACGTGGCGAACCTGGCTGGCTATCTGTTCGAGCAGGCCCATGATCCCACCTGAACCAGACCCGGAATCCCCGCCCCGACCATGAAAGCCTACATCATCACCTTGTCCGGCAACCCAAGCTCCGCCGCGGCGGCGCGGAACTGCCATGCCAGCGCCCTGGCCCAGGGCTACGACGTGGCCTATTTCGAAGCCTCGACCGGAACCACGGGGCGGGCAGTATTACAGGAGGAGGGGATACGACCCATCACCGCCACCGGCGGTGGAACGGCCAGCTTGCGCCGCCATCAGCGGGAATGGCTGGAACAACCCGGCACCCTGGGCTGCTATGCCTCGCATTTCCGGTTGTGGCGGCGGTCCGTCGAATTGGGCGAACCCATCGTGGTGTTCGAGCACGATGCCTTGGCGCTGGCCCCGTTCCCTGCCATCGGGTGGCGCGACGTATTGCATATGGAGTGCGAGGGGAATTTGACCCGGCTCGGGGCCGATTGGGCGCGGAACGACCGCATGGAAACCGGCCACGGAATCTATCGGCTGGGATTCAGCCCATCCGAGTTGCCGGAGTTGGTGTGCATGCCGTGCTGCCATGCCTACGCCATCCAACCCCACGCGGCGGCGGCCTTGATCGAAGATGCCCGCCGCCAGGGTTGGTTCGCGGTGGACCGGGCCATGCGCGAGCCGGTGGTGATGATCGAAACCCACAGCCCCTCACTGGCGACTTTCCAGAAGGAGTATATGAACGTCAGCAGCACCGCCTCGTGGCGCTGGAAAAGCCGCCATTGGCTGGGCAACGCCATCGCCCGCGCCAAACGCCGGGTGGGTTGGCCAGTCCCGTAACGGCGTCCGCCCCGGATTCAAATGATTTTGCCCGGATGCCACCGCCGGTATTGATCGGTCCCCCAAACCCGAGCCCGGTAAATCCATAAACGGATGCCCGTGGGCAGGGCCGGATAAACCAATTGGCGACGCAGCGCTTCCCGTTCCGGCATGGTGCTGTGCGCGGGGTCGTCCAAGGTATAGCGGTGGCGGACCAAAACAGGGTCGATGCCGTACAGCCCGAGGCCAGCCGCCTCGTGCCCGCCGGTCCAATGATCGATGGGGACATGCAATGGATAGGCCCGCGCCAAAATCTTGCGGGCGGCGGCCTGGGTGGCGAGATAACCGACGGTGCAATAAGGCGGACGGACAAACCGCCGCGCCGTCCAGCCCGGTGCGAGGGTTTTCCGCTGCCAATGGGAATATTCCCCCCCGGCGTGGTAAAGCAACAACAGCTCGCAGTCGGTGGGCAAGCCATCGCGCCTGGCCAATAGCCCGGGCAAAGCGGGCGTTATCACGGCGTCGTCCTCCAGGATCAGCGCGGACTCGATGTTTTCATCCACCATGCGCCGCAACAGCCGCAAATGGGACAGGGCACAGCCGATTTCCCCTGCCGCCAATTCCCGCCCCAGGCGCTGCCGCGCCCGTTCCAGGCTGTAGACCCCGGCCAAATCGGCCCCGGACAACCGGCGGCCATCCACGGCGGGCACGATCTCGAACGGCAGGCCCAAAGCTTCCAGTTGCTCCACCATGCAGGCGCGGCGTTCGGGGGAACGGTCCAGGTTGACGACCCAGACCGGAGGGAAAACCGCCATGTTCGATCGGCCCTCATCAGGCTGTGGATCGGAAACCGCAAATACCACCCGATAAAAGCATTTTTTATTTGCATCGAATCCGGGGCAGAAACGGGTAAACGCTATTTTGAGCGGTCTTGGCATGGGGATTTGAATCACTCGTTGGGCACGGTATCCAGCTCGTCCCGGCGATACGGGTGGATGGGGGTTTTATGCAGGAGTCTTTCATGGATGGTGCTGGCGAACCGAGTCCAGAGGAAATGCCGGAGGGGTTGCGGCAGGAGCGGCTTGCCGACGGCCATGGCGATATCCATCGCCTGCAAGGCCAACTTGGAAATACATTGGCCCAGCCGGGAGCGCTTTTGGTTGAAAGCATAGCTGGCAGCGATATGCCGTGGCCCTGAATAACCCATGAAATCCAAAATGGCATTCATCCCCGCCGACGAGTTCAAAACCTCCGTCTGGAAACAGGCGACATGCCGGGGATATTGGGCGACCAGCCGCTCTATTTCGGCATGGTAAGCATCCCAATATAACCCCAGCGCCCGGGCTTTGTCCGGCTCGGGAAATTTGGGGAACGACGCATCCCAAAACGGGTTTTTCTGCCACACGCCGCCATCATGCTCATACCAGTGGTTGAAATTTTCGGTTTTCTTGAGATAGCTTGCCACCATATGTTCACGCGGGCGTTCCAGGCAGATGAAGCGGCATTCGGGGACTTCCCCGAGCAGGAATTCCACATAAGGGAGGTAATACATGCCGATGTCGCCAAAATATTCCCCCGAACCATAACGCGAGCGCAATTCCCCGATCCAAGCCAGCAGATTGTCGTGGTCGCCCGTCCATTTCAGCGGGCGCTTAGTGGTGTCGTCGATTCCACCTTCGTGCAGCATGGTGATACCCGGTTGGTCGCATAGCAAATGCGCCAGGGAAAGGGTGCCACAGCGGCCAGTACCGAGACCAATAATGAGTTTACCCATAGTCGTGATTCCGTGGCATGGGGGCGGTCCGGGCCTAGAGGCGTTTTCCGGGATGGTATTTGCGGTAGCGCTTGATCATCCAAACCTTGAGGCGATAAAGGTATAGCCCCAGGCCGGCGGGGAGTTCCGGCAAGCCCCATTGTTTCCAGTAACGTTCCCGGTCGGCGGCGATGATCGAACCGCCGGTGTCCTCCGGCGCGGCTTCCCGGATACCCAAGGGATCGACACCGTACAACCGCAGTCCCGCCGCCAGGCTGCCGCCGGTCCAGTGGTCGATGGGTGCCCGGAGCGGCAGGGTTTGGGCCAGCAATTTCAGCGCCGCGCCGCGCCGGACCAAATAGCCGAGCGTGCTGAAAGCGGGATGGGCGAAACGGCCAATCCGGTAGCCCGGCACCCAGTGCCGCCGTCCCCAACGCGACAATTGCCCATCGACATGGTAGAGCATCACCACCTCCCAATCGTCCGGTAGATCCGCCCGCGCCGCCAGCAGGCGGCACAGGGCGGGGCCGGGCTGGGCGTCGTCTTCGAGGATCAACGCCGCTTCGATATCCTCGTCCACCATACGCCGGTATAGCCGCAGATGGGACAGGGCGCAGCCGATTTCGCCGGGCGTCAGCTCCCGCCCGAGGCTGGCGACCGCCTGCCTGGGATCGTAGACCGTTGCCAAGTCGGCGGGGCCGAGCGTCGCGCCGTCGATGGCGGGAACGATTTCAAAGGGCAGGCCGAGCGCCTGCAAATGACGGTGGATATGGGCGCGGCGCTCGCTGGAGCGGGCCAGATTGACCACCCAGATGGGCGGGAAACCGGCCTGCTTCATGGGGAGACGGGCATTTCCAGGGGTATCGGGACCAGCCGGTCGCCGCCCTTGGCTTTGGATTCCGCGCCATCCTCCTCGTGGTAGCCGTCCTCGGTGTTGACCGACCACACATCCCAGGCTTCCTCCAGCACGTTGCGGGCGGCGTAGATGCCGGTGAGCATGGAATGGTCCATGTTGTTGTAGCGGTGCAGGCCATTGCGGCCGATGGTCTGCAAATTCCCGAAATGGGCCAGGTAGTCGCGGAGGATGCCGACCAGCCGTTGATATTCGTGGTCGTAGACCGGATAGGCCATCTCCGCCCGCACCACCGTGCCATCCCGCACCTCGCCAGCCCGGATCAAGCCCAGCCGGGCGCATTCGAGGATGCCCAGGTCGATCAATCGCTCATCCGGCCAGTTCCATTCGGGATCGCTGTCCCACAGGAAATATTCCAGGCCCAGGGTCGTAGTCGAGGGGTCGGGCACCATGTGGGGACTCCAGTTCTTGTAGTTCTGGATGCGGCCCAGCTTGACTTCCGGGGTGTGGATGTAAATCCAGTTGTCGGGGAACACGTCCGCCCGGTCCACGATCAGCACCACGCTGAGGAAATCCCGGTAGCGCAGGCCATGGGCCGCCCGCAGCACCTCGTCGGGCGGCGGCGGGTCCAAGGCCAGGATCAAATCGCGCAGGGCCATGGAGGAAATGAAATGGCTGCCAGCGAATTCCACCCGCTCGCCGTCCGGGCCACGGCCATGCACGCATTCCACCCGTCCGTGGCGGTGGCAGACGGCGCCGACCCGGACGCCGGTGGCGACGCTATTGCCCTGCGCCCGGATGCGGTCGCGGAAACACTCCCACATCAAGCCCGGCCCCAGGCGCGGATAATGGAAACGCTCGATCAGCGAAGTCGGCACCGGCCCCGCCCCGCGCCCGAAGGGCAAGGCGTTGAGCAAGGCTTTCTTCAGCGATAAATCCTTGATCCGCTGCGACGCCCAATCGGCGGAAATATGGTCGCAAGGGATGCCCCAAACCTTTTCGGTATAGGTCTTGAAAAAGATCTCGAATAGCCGTTTGCCAAAACGCCGGCTGACCCATTCCTCGAAGCTGCGGTCGGGTGAGCGGCGGGGCAAAACATGGGCGTGGGCATAACTGGCGGCCACCCGCATCGATTCCAGCACCCCCAGCCCGGACAGGGCGTTCAGAGGCCGCAAGGGGTAGTCGAAGAAATGCCCCCGGTAATGGATGCGGGAGAGGCGGGGCCGTTCGAGGAATGCCTCGCCCAGCGTCTCGCGCCAGAGGGCGTTGATTTCGGGAAGCCTGGAAAAGAAGCGATGGCCGCCGATATCGAAACGGTAATCGCGGTAGGTGGCGGTGCGGGAGAGGCCGCCCATTTCCGCGGAAGCTTCCAGGACGGTGGTGGCGGCACCCTGCCGCCCCAATTCGTAGGCGGCGGTCAGCCCGGCGGGGCCAGCCCCGATGACGATGGTGTGAGGGTAAGACATGGGATTAAACGAGGGAGAGCGGTTTTGATTTTTAGTGTTCTATGGCGTAGGCGACCTCATTTTACGCGATTGTGGCGGTGGTCCGCGCCATCCACGATAGCGACGTAGGCGAAAGCGCCGCTAGCGTACAAGAAATACAGCCAATGCCATGGCACTACCCGCGCCGCGAACCAAGCGCCTCGGACACGCCAGAAAAACCGATACAGCGGCGCGTTCAACACCAGTAACCCCGCCGCCGCCAGCCCGGCCAGAAGCCCCGCCCAGGGCCATAGCGCCGCGCTGCCCAAGCCCCCCGCGAACACCCAGGCCAGTACCGCGCTGAGCCGGGCCGCATGGCTCAGGTTCAAATCGTTCCGCAACGCTCCATGCCGCCGGAGCAACCGCGTCCAGGGAATGGCCCGTTGGAAAATATCGGTGCGGAGCAGGGTCCACACATCCCAGCGCTTGAGGTGCTTGACCTGGATGTCCTTGCACAAGCGGATGCGGTGGCCGACCGCGCCCAGGCGGTAGCCGAACTCGATATCCTCCATGGCCGGAATATCGATCCCGGCATCGAAACCGCCGAGCGCGGTGAATATCCCGCGCCGGACCGCGCCGCAAGCGGTCCAGAAGGTATGGGCGTCCTCCCGTGCGGTTTGATGGACATGATGATGCAAGAGATTGCGGTATTGGGACAGGAAGCCCGGATGTCCCGGCGCATCGTCGTAGGAGCCGAACAGCGCGGCCAAGTCCGGCCCATTGTGGAAAACGGCGCGGACCTGGGCCACCACTGTCGGCGTGGGCACCACATCCGCATCCAGGAACAACAGGATATCGCTGCGGGCCAGCCGCGCCGCGGCGTTGCGGGCGGCGGCGGGACCGGAACGCGCTGGCAAATGCGTCACCTTGGCCCCCATGGCCGCCGCCCTGGCCGCCGAGCCATCGTCCGCCCCGTCCACCGCCACGATTACTTCGTCCGGCGGCGGTACCAAGCATTGCAGGCCCGCCAGGCATTGCCGGAATTCGTCGCCGCCTTGGTGGACGGGCACAAGCACGGCGACGGTAGGAAGCATGGATTCCATGGGTATCATCCGGTTCGATGGATCGCTGGGGACATGGCCGGAAATAATTTCCCGGAATCATTGGGTACGGCGTCATGTGTCCAGGCGCATGGGCCGGGAGGAACGGGTACTATGCCACCAGGATACCCCGGCTGGATTCGATTCAGGCCGACCCCGGCATTCCCGGATGCTCCCGCATCGAGCCCATGCCCGACACCGCCGTTTTCGGAGACCTACCGCAACGCGGTCGGGCGGCATTCCCCAACGACCGGCCACCCAAGGACCCCGGGCAGCGAATGGCCGCTCGATAGGGCGTCCATAAAAAGCCTGCTTCCATGGCCGACACAATACAACCCTGCCTTATGGCTTCTTTCCCCGAGCTGATATATGCCTAGACGCGCTTTTTTCTTGGCTCCCTTCCTGCGGATACCGCTCCCGCTCGTCCTGGCCTGCGGTGCCTTGCTCGCCTGGACCCTGGCTATCCACATCGAAAACGCCCGGCTTCTAGGCGACGCCAGCTTAGAGGACATCCGGCACATCTTGTGCTTTGCGCGGCGAACGCTTAAAAGACCCGTCTTTTGCGAAGCGGAAGCGGAGGAGACCCATGAGTTGCCTGGAAATCTCGGACCGGCTGTGGGAGCACGTGGAGCCATTGTTGGAGCCGTTCAAGCGGCGCAGGCCGGGCGGCTCCAAGCCGCTGGAGTTCCGGACGGTCATGAACGGGATTCTGTATGTGCTCAAGACCGGTTGCCAATGGGATTGCCTGCCGGCCTGCTACGGCTCGAAAAGCGCGGTCCACGAGCACTTTCAGAGATGGGTTGCCGCCGGCGTGTTCAAGGAGATGTTCCGCTGGTCGGCGGCGGAGTACGAGGAACTCGAGGGGTTCGACCTGGCTTGGCAGTCGATGGACGGCAGCCTGGTGCAGGCCCCGGTCCGCCAAGCCCGCTGCCAGAAGGACGAGGGCCTGGGGCGCAATCCCACGGATCGTGGGCGCAGCGGTGGCAAGATCCACCTTCAGGTGGACGGGAAGGGGATGCCTTTCGCCGTCGCGCAGGCCGGGGCCAACGTGCACGACAGCCGCCTGGTGACGGTCACCGTCGAGGCGGCCGTGATCGAGGCACCCGCCGACGCCGGGCAAAGTCCCAGGCATCTTTGCCTGGACAAAGGGTATGGCTACGAACGGGTCGAGCGGGAAGTCGCGGGACTGGGCTACACCCCCCATATCCGCAAGATCGGCGAGGAGAAGCGTTCCTGCGACTCCGAGCCAACCCACCCCGCGCGGAGGTGGGTGGTCGAGCGCGCTTTCGCCTGGCTCAAGGGCTTCCGGGCCATCCGAACCCGCTACACCTGCCGGGGAGCCAACTATCTGGCCTTCCTTCAGTTGGCGTGCGCCCTGATCCTGGGAAGACGGATCGAGGCCAAAACCGTGTAAGCAGTTTATGTGCCGGATGTCCTCTAAGCTTATAGGCAATCGAACTGGACTGGGAAAGGCACGATGAACCGCTGTATCCGCATCCAACGGCTGGCCCCGCAGGACCGTGAACGGTGGCAGGCGCTGTTCTACCGCCACCAGCAGCAAAGCCGACGGCGTAGGCTGCTGGCCTTGAAGGCCCTGTGGGACGGCGAGAGCATGGCCGGGGTCTGCCGCAGCCAGGGAGTCCAGCGCAAGACGCTGGAGGAGTGGCTGGACAGCTACCTGCATGGTGGCTTCGACGCCCTGCTGGCCCCGCAAAGGCGGCCCCGCCCGCAAGCCCTGAACCCGCAGCGGCGCAAGGTCCTGCGCTACATCCTGCTCCACAAGACGCCGGCGGACTATGGCATCGACAGTTACCAATGGACGGCGGCCCACGTCCAGGGTTTGCTCGTTAAGAAGTGGGGCCTGCCGCTGAGCGCCAACCGGCTTTACGAAATCTTCGACGAACTGGGCCTCTCCCACCAGCGCGCCCACCGCGACTACGGCCCCGCCCAGCCCGCCGAGCGGGCCGGCTTCGTGGAGGCGCTCGAAAAAAAACCGCCGAGGCCGACCCCGGCACCGCCCTCGTAGCCCTCGACGAGTTCGCGCTGCTGTCCACGACCTGCACCCACTACGCCTGGGCGGAGAAGAACACCGCCCCGGCGCCGCCGAGCAACGAGAAGCGGCGGGAGAAACTGAACGGTTTCCTGGCCCTGGACCTGGGCAGCGGCCAGACCACCGTGGACTTCCAACCCCAGGCCAAAACCCCGAACGCCGTTTACGTCATCGCCCTGATCGTCCTGCGCTACGCCAGCCTGGACTACCAAAGGATTCTGTTCATCCTCGACAACTGCTCCATCCACAACGACTCCATGAAGGCCGCTCTGGCCGAGTTGCTGGCGGAAATCCCCCTGGCCCAGGGCATCGCCGTGCACTTCCTCCACACCCCGGCTACTCCCCCAAGTTCAACCCGGCCGAATACCTCATCCGCCTCGTCAGGAAGAACTCCCTCTACCACCTGCCCCATGCCATGACGGTCCAGCAGCGGGCCGAGCGCGTCCATCGGCACTTGGCCCAGGCCCCTCCCCAAACACCCCAGCAGGTCAAGAACATTCTCAGCCATATCTACCGCCTGCCAAAAAGTGGGTGGTCTTAGGGCGGGAAGGGAGTAATGCTGACAAAGCCGCCAAGGCTAGGATTATCAATTTCCATTTGAATGATATTTGAAGAATTTTATTCATAGCGTTACCCCACGTGATCCGTCCAGACCTTGAAGTTCGTCAACTTACTCCTTATCTTGGGGTTGCAACGGATGGTCGCCCATGGACAATGGCAACACGCGGTCGTACGTAAAACCCGCGCCCAAGCCGAGTACCCCACTAGAGTCGTTGTGACGTCGGAGCAGGCTGGAATGCGGATTACGCGTTTTGGTTTTGGAGGCCTGTTTTCATCGTGAACATGGTTGCCGCGAGGCGGGCGAAGACATGGAGAGGCGCAAGCTGACGGCGATGTCCCCCATTAACAGGCACAGGAAGCGCCCCAGAATCGCTTGTGGGAGAAGTTGTTCGGAGGGGTGACCCAAGCGGGCCCGCACCGAAGGGATCGCGTGAACCCCGCCGCGCCTGTGAGCCTCGCACGGCGGGATCAAGCCGGTTCCGCGCACCCTGACCGGCTTTTTAATGCCTGATCGAAATCTATCCACCCGCCCGCAATGCAAGGGCACCGCCGGGTCCGGGCCATCGCTGCGGCGATTTTTCCACAGAAGCTCGGGATAATTCAGCCGCCCATGGGGACGGTAAGGCCTCCGTTCCCATCGGGGCTAAGAGGACATCCGGCACATAAACTGCTTACACGGTTTTGGCCTCGATCCGTCTTCCCAGGATCAGGGCGCACGCCAACTGAAGGAAGGCCAGATAGTTGGCTCCCCGGCAGGTGTAGCGGGTTCGGATGGCCCGGAAGCCCTTGAGCCAGGCGAAAGCGCGCTCGACCACCCACCTCCGCGCGGGGTGGGTTGGCTCGGAGTCGCAGGAACGCTTCTCCTCGCCGATCTTGCGGATATGGGGGGTGTAGCCCAGTCCCGCGACTTCCCGCTCGACCCGTTCGTAGCCATACCCTTTGTCCAGGCAAAGATGCCTGGGACTTTGCCCGGCGTCGGCGGGTGCCTCGATCACGGCCGCCTCGACGGTGACCGTCACCAGGCGGCTGTCGTGCACGTTGGCCCCGGCCTGCGCGACGGCGAAAGGCATCCCCTTCCCGTCCACCTGAAGGTGGATCTTGCCACCGCTGCGCCCACGATCCGTGGGATTGCGCCCCAGGCCCTCGTCCTTCTGGCAGCGGGCTTGGCGGACCGGGGCCTGCACCAGGCTGCCGTCCATCGACTGCCAAGCCAGGTCGAACCCCTCGAGTTCCTCGTACTCCGCCGCCGACCAGCGGAACATCTCCTTGAACACGCCGGCGGCAACCCATCTCTGAAAGTGCTCGTGGACCGCGCTTTTCGAGCCGTAGCAGGCCGGCAGGCAATCCCATTGGCAACCGGTCTTGAGCACATACAGAATCCCGTTCATGACCGTCCGGAACTCCAGCGGCTTGGAGCCGCCCGGCCTGCGCCGCTTGAACGGCTCCAACAATGGCTCCACGTGCTCCCACAGCCGGTCCGAGATTTCCAGGCAACTCATGGGTCTCCTCCGCTTCCGCTTCGCAAAAGACGGGTCTTTTAAGCGTTCGCCGCGCAAAGCACAAGATGTGCCGGATGTCCTCTAAGGTCAAGCCAATATGCTATTTACGCACTAACGCCTAATGGCGCGAGAAATTTCGACCATCAACGAACATCAGGCGTGCGACTTGGCTGTTGCCCCATCGTGCGACTTGGCTGTTGCTCCTTCGTGCGGCTTAGCTGCTTCGCCAGGTGTCGCCTGCCCTCGCGCATGGGTGGACTCCGCCGTCTTTCCAGCTACCTCAGACGTGAGCCGGGCGGTTGTCTTGGTTGCTTGTTGAGTGGCCTCGACCATGTGCTCCGCCGCATCTTCGACCAAGCCGCCCAGGGTGTTAGACAATTCATTGGCTAGCTTTAAATAAGCCTCGCCGCGATCCACCAGCCTCTCGCTGAACTCGCCGAGAAGCTTGCGTTCTTCGTTCTTCCATTTCGGAATATTTTTGACATCGCACCATAGGTTGCGCTGGCGGATTCCCATATCCAGATAATCCTGGGCCAAGCCCAGGTTGTGCTGAATAATCTTTTCCGTAGCTCTAAATATGAACTCGTTCCCGCGCATTAAGGGATTCAGCGCTACGCGATTGATCTCAAAAAATTGATCGAATATTTGTCGGCTTCCGACGAGCTTTTCCAGGGACTGGAACATAATTTCATTCCACGAAACGACTGGTTCCAGTGCCGCACGGTTAAATTCGAACCATTGATGGCATATATTATTTGCATTCATGGCAATATCCTTTTGTGGTTTACCGTATAAAAAGCGTATCGAAATACGCGCTGAGTCTGCTGAGTTTCCTACGCCGCACAATAGCGCTCGCGCGACGGTTTTTGACCTTGGCACCCCGGCCATCTCCCGCAGCCGCTTCGCGTCCACCCTCAGGCGGTCCATCCAGCACTCGTCTTTCCGAAGGGACTTATCGGACAAGCCCGCATTCGCTCCATGTCCTCAGGCAACGCCTATTTACCAACGAGGCAACGGCATGAATATAAATTATTTTCTGCGTTGCAGCATATTCCATCAAGAATATATCATCAATAAGTAATATTGCTTTTTTCCGGCGGCGTTGGCGCATAAATAACCTTATGGCTGAGATTCTCATTGCCCCACCGAACTCAGGGCGCAGCAATTGGTTCTCATGACATGGACGCGCCCCACCTAAATCCCGAGAAAAATACTTTGTTTAAATCGCCAGAAAACGGCGGGATCGGCCATGACCTGGGCTGTCTTCGAGGAGCGTGGGAAGATGCGGAATGACGGCTCCCAACGTTACTGTGGCTACATTTCTCTTATGCACTAACGCGCCAAAGTAACGGGGATGATGATTGGGATTCGCCGATCCAGGACGTCGATCATCCGAAATCGGCGTTTGCTTGGGAGGATGCCAATTTACCCGCGCCAGCATGGACTGCCCCGCTAGGTAAGGAGCCTTATTGCGCAAGACGTGGCGGGGGAGAATGATCGATGTCCAATCCAATTTAATTGATATGAAGGCCAGCCCTTTCAAAGTGACTACTTCTTCTTCCTAAGTAATTGATATGTCGAGACATGTGGCTGTTTCGGGTCGTAGGGCGGTTTGTCGATGGGCTTTTTCGGGCCGCGCGGATGCTTTGTGAGGGTACGCAACGGGATGTTCCGGGCGGTTTCGCGCAGCCACGCGGCGAATTCCGCCGGGGTTTGTTCGGAGACGAACAGCCAGTCGCCGACCCCGCTGAGTTGGATGAGCGCGAGGAAAGTGGCGGCGATCTCGTGGGAGAGATAATACCCGGAGATATCCTTGGACACGGGTTTTCCATGGGCGCAGTCCAGCGCCGAGATCATGACCGAGAAGAGGTTATAGGCGACCAGGGCCAGGGCGAATCCGAACAGGGCGGCCTTGGGATAGGCCAGGGTTTCGATCTCGGACTTGAAATGTTTTTCGACGTGTTGGAACGCGGTTTCCAGGGTCCAGCGCCTGCGGTAGAGGTCGGCGACGGTGGCGGCGGGTATGTCCGCCGGGAGGTCGGTCAGGATATCGACGAAGGCATCGCCGTCGCGGGTGGGTTGTTCGAGTTCGACGCGGACGAGGCGATAGGGCCGCCCGGCCACGCCGACCCGCTTTTCCAAAAGCCGCCCGCCGCCCTGTTCCCCGGCCTGGGAAAACAGGGTTTCCTCGGTCAGCGGCAGGTTCAGGTGCAAGCGCATCAAGGCGTGGGCGTTCCGGCCCTGGAGCCGGTCGAGGAATCCCACGGTGCAGAAGTTGCGGTCGGCGATCCACAGTTCGCCGGCCTTGGGGATACCGGCCACGGCGTCGAGCAGGCGGCGCTCCTGGGCATGTCCGTCCTCGCAAGGGAACACGTCCCGCATCAGGCGGCGCTCCGGGTCGAACACCACCAGCGACTTGCCCGGCAACGCGGCACCGCCGACCTCGCGGTGGACGGCGAGGCGTTTCTCGCTCGCCGCCAGACAGTTGCCGTCGAGGAGGCGGACCGGATAACCCGGCAACCAGGGTTCGGGGGTGAAACCCAGGGCATCGAGAATATCCGACAGGTCTTCCGAGGTATCGCGCAGCAGGGCTTGGGACACGGATAATTCAACGCCCTTGAGTTTCTCGTAGAGCGCGGATACCGTTACCCCCAGGGGTTCCGGGTGTTTCTGGTAGGCCGCGTTGATCGAGGGATGGACCTTGAGGACCACGCTCAGCATGAGGTCGCACACCGTCGAAAATAGGATTTCCCGCGTGTATTGCTCCTTCGCGTTCTCCAGGAAAATCCTGTCCAGCCTCTCCGCCGCAAAGCAGCGTTCCAGTAGGCCGTGCAGCAGGCAGGACAGGGGCATTTTCTGGCGGAATAGCTCTAGCATTGATCTCGACTATTGGTGTTGGTATGTTGAGCGCCGATAATACTATCGGTTATTTCAGTTTGAAAGGGCTGATATGAAGGCTTTCTGACGGAGACATAGGGCTAGAAAATTGGTACAAATTTGGATGGGTAGGCCCGTGGGATCTGTATGGACCATCGTTCCATTGGGGGTACGAAAAAGGGGTATCCCGCCGATCCGTTGGATTTGCAATGGATGAGCGGCACCAAGCCCGCAAGGGACTTTCGACACCAAAGGGGCATCACAATCCAGGGAGCGCCGTCATGGCTTCTATCGAACCGGATTTCGCATTGGTCAAACGTGCCCAGCAGGGGGACAAATCGGCGTTCAGCGCCTTGGTCGCCAAATATCAGATCAAGATCGTCAAATTGATTGTCCAGCACATCAGGGATCCCAGCGAAGCGGTGGACGTCGCGCAGGAATCCTTCATGAGGGCTTACCGCGCCTTGCCGAATTTCCGCGGGGAAAGCGCCTTCTATACCTGGTTCTACCGCATCGCCGTCAATACCGCCAAGAATTCCAGCAATTCTCATTTTGGCCGAATCACCCGGTTTCCGGGGATGGCGGGAGGGGTTCGAAGCTTTGCAGCATGAAGGCCATCAGCGCTTCCCAGGACTGCAAGCATAGGTAGCTGGTCAAAGCGCGGATATCGTTGAACAACCGCTTGCGCGGTAGCTTCTGGCGGAGCAGGCGGTATTGGGCGTCCATCCATTCCAGTACGGTGTGGGTCAGGAAGGCCAGGATGATCAGGCTGGCCAGCATGGACGCGAGATGGTTCTGGCCATGGCCATAGTTGTGCTCGAAGCGGTAGCCGCCGGTTTTCAGGGTGTTGTTGTTTTCGTGGCGAGTAGGCCGGAGGAATTTCACCCCCGGCCTCTCACAGAACGGTGCGTGAACCTCTCGACTCACACCGCTCCCATCAAGCAAACGCCCCTACCATTTTTCTTTGCCAATGCACGAAGAGGTGGGGCTGTTTCTCGGAAAGTCCCTCAAGAAACCTGCTCGCCCGTGTCTTGCGGTCCTTCAGCCGCTTGTACTTCCTCATCGCCCAGGCCACCAGCGTCCTGTTGAAGTGCCTTAGGACCGGGTACATCGCCGACCGGCAGAACTTTCCGTAGTACTCCAACCAACCCCTCAGGATCGGATTGTGCAATCGGGAGATGTCCGCCAGGCTCAGTTCCGTTCGATTCCGATAGTTCAGCTTGCGTGTCGTTTCCCGCATGGCCTTGACCGCCGCCTTGCTCGCCGCCGGGGTGAAGCTCACGAACATAGTGTTGCGCTTGCGGTTCTTCACCAGCCTGGGGCGGAAGGTATAGCCGAGGAAGTCGAACTGCGTGTTCGGATATTTCCCCTTCCGGCTGCCATCCTTGCAGTAAACGACCTGGGTCTTGTCCGGATGCATTCGCAGCCCGCACTGGCCAAACCTTGCTTCGAGCGCCGCCCGCAGGGCCTGCGCTTCCCGCTCGGTCCGGCAATGTACCAGGCCATCGTCGGCATACCGGCACCATGGATTGCGGGGATGGGTTTTCGCCATCCAAACATCGAAGGCGTAATGAAGGAAGAGGTTGCTCAAGACGGGGCTGACAACACCGCCCTGGGGTACGCCCCGCGTGCGTTCGACGCAGGCACCATCCGCCAGTTGCAGCGGCACCGTCATCCAGCGCCTGAGGTAGAGCTTCGCCCATCCGCACTTCACATGCTTCTCGATGGCCTTGTCCAGCAGCGAATGGTCGATGTTGTCGAATAGGCCCTGGATATCGAACTCGAGCACCCAGTCATATTTCCAGCACCGCTCACGCGTGACCCCCACCGCGTCCAGCGCCGATTTTCCGGGCCGGTAACCGTAGGAGTCGGGCAGGAAGCACGCCTCGATGCCGGGTTCGATGACCTTCTTGACCACCATCTGCGCCACCCGGTCCGCCACCGTCGGCACGCCCAGGATGCGCTCCCCGCCCTTCTTCTTGGGAATGGCGACCGCCTTGACCGGCGGGGGGAAATAGCTGCCCGACGACATCCGGTTCCAGATCCTGTGGAGGTTCCCCTTGAGGTCGGACTCGAAGTCCTCGAGCGTTTGCCGGTCCACGCCCGCCGCTCCCGCATTGGCCTTGACCGCTTGGTACGCTTCGTACACCAGCCATTTGTCTATGGCATAGGGTTTTGCCACGCTCATCCGTTTCCTCCTGTCGCCAGTTGAACGCCAAGCGCGGCGGCTTGATCCGGTCCCTTCGCTCCGGCCGCATTACCGGCCTTCCCCGCTACTACGGACCGGTCCGTCCCAGTGCCCCGCATCGGTACTCTCGCCTCGTGGTTTCTGCCACTTGTGCTTCTCCCTTGCCATCGGGGCGACTGGTTCCCGCAGTTCCACACAGAAGCCTGGATCAGCTTCACGCCTCCTATACGCCGACCGCCGCCCGCCCAGTAATCAGGTATCCGGCAGACTTGTCCCAGGGGATAGAGACGCCCCTGGTTTCGACGGCAAATCTCTGGCTTACGACGCGTCATCGAAGGTTCACTTTCGTTCGTCTCTCTGATCCATACCTGCCCGGGGTATAGCCCCGACGCTTTGACCCCAACGCTCACCACCGACGGCTCTTGACCGCAGCGGCTTGGGGTGGTTTGAAGCCCGCTCCTGAAAGCCGACTCCGAGGGGCCTGCCCTCATCTTCCATGCAGCTTCTACACGGTTCGGCGGCTCTTCCCGAACCCCCTTTCCGTGTGCCTGCGGCACACGCTCGACCTTCCAGCGGCAGCGCCCGGCCTCGACGGTCGCGGCGTCGGTCGCGGCGTCGATGGGCCGGTCGGTGGCGAAGGCGTTGCGGTACAGCACCTTGCCATGGTCGTCCGTGGTGACCAGTTCGCACCAGTTGACCATCAGGGCGTCGTCGGCGTCGCGCAGGGGGACCGAGGCGGCGTAGCGGTAGGTGTCGGTCTCGTGGCGGCGGCCGGTCCAGCGCCGGTGGGCCACGGTGCCGACCGCGCCCTGGCGTTGCAGGTCGCCGAGCCATTCGTAGGTGACCGGGTGGGAGTCGGGCTTGCAGACCAGGACGAAGCCGAACCCCGAGGCCCGCAGTTCGCGGCAGAACGGCTCGTGGCAGTAGAGGTCGTCGCCGAGCAGGGTGGCTCCCCGGAGCGCGGGTTCGGCCCCGGGCCCGGCCAGCCAGCGCTTGGCGGCGTTGAGTTCGCAATCCTGCTTGTCCGCGCCGTCCTGCGGGCGGACGAATTCCGGGGCCAGGGGGATCACCTTGTCGCCGCCCGGCTTGACCAGCACCGGGGTCAGCACGGTGTGGAAATACGTCGCCTTGCCGTTGGCGTGTCGGCGCGCAGAACACCGCTCGCAATGGATCGCCTGCGAGGAGAAATACTCCGTCCCGTCCAGGGCCAGCAGGAGCGCCCCTCCGGGAGAGCGGTAGGTATCCACCACGCCCGCCCGCGCCAGGGCATCGAACAGGAAGGCATAGACCGGCCCCAGCCGCTCCGGCGGGGTGGCGTCGAGCAGCGCGCGGATCTGGTTGTCCGAGGGAACCTCGTGGACCCCGAACAGCGTCCGGGCATTGTTGGTGCCGTGCGCTTGTTCCAGGCTGCGCTGGTAGTCCAGGAACGAGGGGCTCTGCGTGAAGAACACCGAGAACGCGCTCAGCGCCGCGTCCACCATCGTGTAGGTCTTGTTCCTGCCCCTCCTCGGATCGGCGAACTCCCCGAAGGCACCGCGCAGCCGCTTCGTGATGTCGTCCAGGGTCAGGGCGAAAGGGCCAAAAGGGATGCTCATCGCAGGGACTCCGGTCAATCCATCAACGATGACGATAGCTGTTCAGCGCCAAAATGAGAATTGCTGCAAGAATTCCATCCAGATGCGGGCCCGGCGCAGCAGGGAGGAGGATATCGATTTCGACGAGGCCCTCCTGCTCGACGCGCCCGGCCGGTTGCGCAATTTCGACACCCCGGAGGAATTGGCCATGAGCGATGAAATGGCGGGGATCATCAAGACGGGATTCGACAGTCTGCCCGGGGAACTGGGCGAGGCGTTGGCCCTCAGGGAAATGGAAGGCTATTCCTACGACGAGATCGCGGCGATCATGCACTGTCCGGTCGGAACGGTCCGGTCGCGGATTTTCCGGGCGCGCGAAACCATGGACAAGGCGCTGCTGGAGTACCTGTACCACTAAATGGCGTGGGGTGCCGGGCCGGCAATCGCCGACGACATGGATTTTCAGGCCACAGGGGCATTCCCCGTATCGGCGGGTCCATAGGTCAATCCCCGCAGCGCATGGATGGCACGCGGCGCTTAGAATTCCACCGATGGCCGCTTTTTTTCAGGCCCAGCGCCGCGGGGTACGCCATGTCCTTCGCCCTCTGGTCGCTCGTCATTGGCGCATTGCTGATCGCGATGGCCTTGTCCGGTTCCCTGCTGAAGCGGCTGCCCATCAGCAACGCCATGCTTTACCTCGGCGTGGGGTATGGCCTGGGTCCGGCGGGCCTGGGCGTCATGGCGCCCCACCCCCTGGAGGATGCGGCCGCCTTGGAGCGCGTGGCGGAAATCACCGTGCTGATCTCGCTGTTCGCCACCGGCCTGAAGCTGGGGTTGCCCCTGTCACACTGGCATTGGCACCTACCGGTGCGCTTGGCCTTCACGGCCATGGCGCTGACCATCGCCTTCATCGCCCTGGCGGGCGTGTTCGGCTTCGGATTCCCGCTCGGAGGCGCGGTATTGCTCGGGGCGATCCTGGCGCCGACCGATCCGGTCTTGGCTTCGGAAGTCCAGGTGGAGGACCTGCACGACCGGGACCGCCTGCGGTTCAGCCTGACCGGCGAGGGCAGCCTCAACGACGGTGCCGCTTTTCCGTTCGTCATGTTGGGCCTGGGGCTGCTCGGGCTGCACGATCTGGGCGCATGGGGCGGGCGGTGGTGGGCTTTGGACACCTTGTGGCCCATCGGTGGCGGCTTGTTGATCGGCGGCATCCTGGGCGCCTTGATCGGGAAGTTGGTGGTCTATCTGCGGACCCGCCACCAAGAGGCCATCGGCCTGGACGAATTCCTGGCCCTGGGCCTGATCGCGCTGACCTACGGGGCGGCGCAACTCGGCCATGCCTATGGTTTCCTGGCGGTGTTCGCGGCGGGCTTGGCCTTGCAGCGGGTCGGGGAGCCGGTGCCGTCGGGCCTGCCCACCCAGACCGTCCAGGGTGCCGCCGAGGAGGCATTGGCCACGGACAGCGAACATGCCAGCGCCTACCTGCGGGAGGCGGTACAGGGCTTCAACGAGCAATTGGAGCGGATCGCGGAATTGACCGTGGTGCTGGTGATCGGGGCCATGCTGCCCGCGATCCGGGTTCCGGTCGCCGCGGTTTGGTTCATTCCGCTGCTGTTCCTGGGGTTGCGTCCGGCGGCGGTGGCGTTGGGCCTTTTGGGGTCGCCCGCCTCGCGGCAACAGCGGTTTTTCATGGCCTGGTTCGGTATCCGCGGCATCGGCTCGCTGTATTACCTGATGTACGCGGTCAACCACGGGTTGCCCCCCGCCTTGGCGGAGGATTTCGTCGGAATCACCCTCGCCACGGTGGCGGTTTCCATCCTGGTCCATGGCCTGTCGGGAACGCCGATGATGCGCCACTATGGCCGCCGTCCGCGGCGCGGGGGGAACAGGTAACCGGCGTGGGCCGTCCATGGGCGGGCAAACCAGCCGGATTCAACCGGGTTCGAGCCCGCCCGCCGAAAACCATCCGAAGCGTTATGTCCGCAGTTTGTGGCTGGCCTGGCGAAAACCCCGAAGCGGGAGATGAAGCCATGCCGACAGGGCTGGATGCGATAACCCTATTGCTGGTGTTTAAAAAGGGTTTTTACCGGTTTTTTAATCAGCGCGATAGTTTTAGTTTGTCACGGCGCGAATGGTATCGCGCCTTGAGGATACGGATTTCCCTGCCAGTCCACTGCCCCACGGCACCTCTGCTAGCCCCCGCCTCATCTCGCAAACCCCTGCGCGGTGTGTCCCCGCCCAAGGCTCATGGCCTGCGG
This sequence comes from Methylomagnum ishizawai, assembly GCF_019670005.1. Taxonomy (NCBI): domain Bacteria; kingdom Pseudomonadati; phylum Pseudomonadota; class Gammaproteobacteria; order Methylococcales; family Methylococcaceae; genus Methylomagnum; species Methylomagnum ishizawai. The sequence goes on from NZ_AP019785.1 coordinate 127,536, forward strand.
CCCCGGCAACCCCGTTCTCGCCGCCTCCCGGCGGTCCTTGATATTTTTCCCTGTTTGGAGTTTTTCATGAGTAAGAAACTGTATGTCGGCAATCTGAGCTACGGCATCGACAACCGCGAACTCGAAGAGATGTTCGCCGCGCATGGGGTGGTCGAATCCGCGACCATCATCATGGACCGCGATACCGGACGTTCCAAGGGCTTCGGGTTCGTGGAGATGCGCAACGACCACGAGGCCAGGACCGCGATTTCCGTCCTGCATGGCCGGGATTTCAATGGCCGGGGCCTGACGGTCAACGAAGCCCGTCCGCGCGAGGAGCGGGGCGGCTTCGGCGGGGGCCGACGCTTCTAAGCCCGCCGGGTGGGCTCCTAACCCGACCCAAAGGCCGATTCCGCGCTGGGGGAATCGGCCTTTTTTCATTTAAACAACCACGGGTTTCAAGCCAGCGGGTTTGGGTTACGGACTGAGAGGCTGTCTGGCAAAAATAAATCATGTAAAGTCAACCCCCCCTTGACTCCGAGTTCCCCGACATGAGCTATCCAAGCGACCTGAGCGACGCTGAATGGGCGTTGATCGAACACCACTTCAAACCGAAGGACCGGCGCGGCAGCGCGAGCAAGCATCCGCGCAAGCGGATCGTCGATGCCATCCTGTACGTGGTGGAGGGCGGCATCAAATGGCGGATGCTGCCGAAGGACTTCCCGCCCTGGCAGACCGTGTACGACCATTTCAGCCGCTGGAACAAGGCCGGGGTCTGGGAAGCGGCCCTGGACGAGATCAACGCGCGGCGTCGAAAAAAAAGCATCGGGCCCGCTCCCCGAGCTATGCCATCATCGACTCGCAAAGCGTCAAGACCCAGTACGCCAGCGAGGAGCGGGGGATCGACGGCGGCAAGCTCGTGAGGGGGCACAAGCGGCACATCGTCGTGGACGTCCTGGGCCACCTGCTGCATGTCGAGGTCCACGCCGCCAACCTGAGCGACACCGTGCGCGGCTGCGAGGTCATGCGCCGGGCGGCGGAGAAGCATCCCAACATCGAGGCGTTCTCCGGCGACGCGGGCTATCGCGGCACGGCGGTCCGGTTCGTGAGCGAGAAGCTGGGCTTGGTGCTGCACATCTCCGAACGGATCGTGGACGGCTTCGCCGCCCTGCCGAAGCGCTGGATCGTCGAGCGGACGTTCGCCTGGTTCGGCTCGTTCCGCCGCTTGAGCAAGGATTTCGAAACCCTCACCGGCACCGCCGAGAACGTCATCCGCATCGCCATGCTGAGGACCACCCTTGCAAAATGCGTCTGAATTTTTGCCAGACAGCTTCTGAAAAGTCCCGGATCCGCGTCGCTTGGACGAGGCCTCTATTGGGGTGGCCACTTGCCAGCCATCACCGCTGGCTCATTCTCCGGCCGAAGGGATGGCCGGCGCTTTTTCCCGCGAACTCCATTCTTGGTTAAAACTTACCCCAGTCTTCCAAGCCCCGAAATCACGGCGGATGCCGGGCCTTCCGGGATCAATCAGCCGATCTTCCCCTTGACAGGAGGCGGTAAGAGCGTAGGCTAACATCCATTCAGATGGTTATGGGATGGTATAGGGAAGGTAATGGCGGGCGAGACGGAGAAAATCACGATCAACTTGGGCTATGTGGACCTCGGGCAAATCGACTTGTTGGTGCAGGAGGGGTTCTATTCCAACCGCACCGATTTCATCCGCACCGCGATCCGCAATCAACTCGCCATCCATGCCGACGCGGTGAAGCAGACCGTGGCGCGCCGGACCCTGGTCCTCGGCTTGCAGGAGTACACCCGCCGGGATTTGGAGGCGGTGCGGGCCGCCGGGGAAAGGCTTCAGATCCAGGTGCTGGGCTTGGTGGTCATCGCCGAGGACGTGCCGCCCGAACTCGCCCGCGCCACCATCGATTCCGTGGCGGTCCTGGGCGCTTTGCGGGCCAGCCCGGAAGTCAGGGCGGCCTTGACGGACCGGATTCGTTAACCGGCCACCCGCCCAAACCGTCTGATGCTGGAAAACAGCCCCCGGATGAGATGGAGGATAGACGATGAACGGAATAAACCAGGCGATGGCCGAAGCCGCGCGCCTCACCCGCACCGGCCAGCTTCACGAAGCGACCGCCTTGATCCGACGCGCGCTGCAAGGCGGGATCGCGCCGGCGGCCTCCCCGGCGAATGCCGACGCCTCCGCCGATGACATCATCGACGCCGAGTTCACGGTGATCGCCCCGGATCCATCGGCGACCGTGGGACCGGATCGGGCCGACCATAAGGCGCAGGAGACGGCCCCGCCCGCCTCGACAGGGCGTCGGAAACCGGCTTCCCTGGATGCCCTGATGGGCTCCCTCAAGAACCCTTTGGGCAAATCCGCGATGAGGCCGGAACCGGACCGCAGCAACCCCGACGTTTGGGCCGGGGGGCGGTTCATCGGGGATGTTTTCACCCACCCGGCCGGAACCCGCCATTACAAGCTGTACATCCCCGGCGGACATCGGGGCCAGGCCCTGCCACTGGTCGTCCTGCTGCATGGCTGCACCCAGAATGCGGACGATTTCGCCGCCGGTACGCGGATGAACGCCCTGGCCGAGCGGGAAGGATTTCTCGTCCTCTACCCGGAACAGGCGAACGCCGCCAATCCGTCGCGGTGCTGGAACTGGTTCAAGGCGTCCGACCAACTGCGCGAGCGGGGCGAACCCGCCCTCCTGGCCGGCCTCACGCAACATATCGTCCGCACCCATGGGCTGGACGCCCGGCGGGTCTACGTGGCGGGAATGTCGGCGGGCGGAGCGATGGCGATGGTCCTGGGCGCGACCCACCCCGACCTCTATGCGGCCATCGGCGTCCATTCCGGCCTGCCCTACGCGGCGGCCCATGACCTTCCCTCCGCGTTGGCCGCGATGCGGCAGGATCAGCCGAACCTACCGGGGGCCATGCGGGGGGACGATGGGAATGCAATCCTCCACCCCGTTCCCGCCATCGTCTTCCATGGCGACCGGGACGCGACGGTCCACCCCGGCAACGGCGACCGGGTACTGGCGCAATGGACCAAGGCGCACGCGGGCGGCGGGCGGGCTAAGTTGCGGATGAGGGCGCAACGCGGGCAGGTTCCCGGAGGGCACGGTTACACCCGGTCGCGCTATCACGATCCCGATGACCGGGTGGTCCTGGAACACTGGCTCATCCATGGCGCAGGCCATGCCTGGTCAGGCGGGAGCCCTTCCGGCTCGTATACCGACCCCGAGGGACCGGACGCCTCGGATGCCATGCTGCGCTTCTTCCTGGGGCATGCCCGCGATCCGGCTTAGGATTTGGCCGCTCACTTCCCGGCCCCCGCGCCCTGCGCGGCCTCGGCGCAAAACGCCGATCAGCATGCCGCCGCTGAGTTCCGACGGATATTGCCCGCCGACCTTGGGCGCGAGGCCGGTCATGGCCAGCTTCCAGGCCGCGATCTCGTCGATCAGCCCGTCGGCCAGCCCGGTATGCTCGCGCAGGGGCAGGCCGACGTTTTCCCGGACCGTCAGCGAACCGAACAAGCCGCCATGCTGGAACATCACGCCCCAGCGTCGGCGCAGGGCCAACGCCCCGTCGTCGTCGATGTCCTTGAGATCGACGCCCAGCACCCGGATGCTGCCGGAATCCGGGCGCTGCAACAGGATCATTTCGCGCAGCAAGGTCGATTTGCCGGAACCGCTGCCGCCGATCACCGCGAAGATTTCGGCGCGGCGGACTTCGAGGTCGATGCCGGAATGCACGACCTGCGCGCCGAAACGGGTCCAAACCTGGTTCATTTCGATGACCGCGTCGGCCACCTCAGAGGCCCAGCGTGCTGAAGGCGATGGAGAACAGCGCGTCTGCGACGATCACCAGGAAGATCGATTGCACCACGCTGCGCGTGGTTTGGCGGCCCACGCTATCGGCCCCGCCTTCGGTCTGGAAACCCTGGAAACAGCCGATCACGGCGATGATGGCGGCGAACACCGGCGCTTTGCCGATGCCGACCCCGTAGGCCGCGACCCCGACGGTCTTGACGAAGCGGTCGAGGAATTCGCTGTAGCCGACGCCGAGTTGCTCGCGGGCCATCAGCATCCCGCCGAATACGCCCAGCGCGTCGGCGAACACGGTCAGCAGCGGCAAGGCGAGCATCAGCGCGACGATTTTCGGCAGCACCAGGAGTTCCAGGGGCGCGATCCCGAGGGTGCGTAGGGCGTCGATTTCCTCGGTCACGGCCATGGTGCCGATCTGGGCGGCATAGGCCGAGCCCGAGCGTCCGGCGACGATGATGGCGGTGATCAAGGGCGCGAACTCGCGCAGCATCGACAGCCCGACCAGGTCGGCCACGAAGATATTGGCCCCATAGCGCCGGAGTTGGTCGGCCCCTTGATAAGCCACTACGATCCCCAACAAGAACGACAGCAACCCGACGATGGGCAGGGCGTCGAATCCCGCGCCGCGCAGGTTGTAGAGGACGGGACGCCAGCGGAACCGCGCCGGGCGGGCGAAGCATCCGGCGAACGCGGTGGCGGTTTCGCCGATGAAGCCGAGCAGGGCGATGGATTGTTCGCCTATGGCCCACACGTTCTTGCCGATGCGGGCCAAGACCGTGGGCGCGGGCGCGGCGGCGGGTGGTTCGACGGGATGGGCGAGATGTTGCGCGACGATGTCCAGCAGCTTGGCGAATTCCGGGCGCAGGCCGCGCAGGGCCACTGCTCCGCCTTGTCCGCGCAGCCGCGACAGCCGCTTTTGCAGAATCCAGGCACCGACCGTGTCCAGCGCCTCGATGCCCGTGGCGTCGAGGGTCGCCGTGGCGGGAAGCCGCAGCGCTTCCAAGCGCTGCTCGATGGCACCGATACCGCGCGCGGTCCAGCATCCCGACAAGGCGAGTTCCGCCGGGGTCGGCTGGCTTACAGGGGTAGGTTTCAGGAAAACCGGAGGCGAGACAAAGGGTTAAGGTACATTGGTGAGTAACGACAAACACCCTGTACCGGAGGAACCGCCATGCCTCGCCCTTCAGAACTGTACCAATGGAACCGGGAGATCGCCATCCACTTTCCCGGCCTGTCGAGGCCCATGGTGATGGGCTTGGCCCTGTGGAGCCTGGGCATGGTCGTGGTCGGCGCTTGCAGCCTTTCGGCGCTGACCGACTGGTGGTCGTGTCGGCTGGGGCAGAAGGGCGACGCGGTGCGGGAGCGCCTGCGCGACGTCTACCGTGGGAAGGAGGCCAAGGCCGGGAAGGAGCGCCGCGAACTCGACGTGGAGGCGTGCCGGGCCCCCTGGCTGGGCTGGGTTTTGGAGGGCTGGGATGGAAACCAGTTGGCGGTCGCCTTGGACGCGACGAGCCTGGGGCAGCGGTTCGTGGTCCTGGCGGTCAGCGTACTTTACCGGGGCTGCGCGGTGCCGGTGGCCTGGAAGGTGCTGAGGGCGGAACGGAAGCATCCGTGGAAGCCCGAGTGGCTGGCCCTGCTGGAGCAATTCAAGGGCATCGCGCCGGCCGGCTGGACCGTCCTGGCGCTCGCGGACCGGGGACTGTACGCCAAGTGGCTGTTCGAGGGGATCCAGGCGCTGGGCTGGCACCCGATGCTGCGGGTGAACTCGGGCGGCACCTTCCGCCCCCGGGGATGGCGGCACTGGCGGCCGTTCACCCGCCTGGTGCCGAAGGTGGGCGACCGCTGGCAAGGCCGGGGGACGGCGTTCGGCGGCAAGCGGACCCGCCTGGACTGCACCCTGTTGGCCTATTGGGGGGAAGGCCACAAGGACCCCTGGCTCGTCCTGACGGACCTGCCGCCGGAAGCCGCCAACGCCTGCTGGTACGGATTGCGCGGTTGGATCGAGCAAAGCTTCAAGAAAATCAAGGGCGGCGGCTGGCAATGGCAGAACACCCGCATGGACGATCCCGAGCGGGCGGAGCGCCTCTGGTTGGCGATCGCCATCGCCACCTGGTGGCTGCTCTCGGTGGGCGGGGAGGCCGAGGCCGGAATGGCCGCCGCCACCTTCCCGGCCATTCCGGGCTCTCCCCGCCAACAGGCCCACCGCTGGCGGCTGGTGGGGATTTTCCGCCATGGCCGTTCCCTGATCCTGGCCGCCCTCTTCGAGCGCCGCGCCTTGCCGGTGGGGAAGGCCCGCCCAGAACCCTGGCCATCGGTGCCAATCCCAGGGGCAACCGTGGCGATCCTCAC
>NZ_AP019786.1:0-20000 GCF_019670005.1 Methylomagnum ishizawai
ACCAGTTCGGGCATCGCCAAGGCCATGCTGCACGTCTGGGTGCGGGGGTCCACCAACAACAGCGCCCGCTTCATCGTGAAAAGGGCCAACGCCGACTGGACGGAGGGCACCCTCACCGCCAACACCGGCCTGACGGACGCCGCGCTCCCCGCGCCGTTCACGGATTCCACCGCCATCAACAACCTGCCGCAGTGGGTCAGCGTGGATGTTTCCGACCTGGTCAAGTACTGGGTGGACAACCCCGGCGATCCGGGCCGTTCGATCATGCTGACCACGACGGCGGGGGAGGTGTCCCTCGACAGCAAGGAGAACACCGACACCAGCCATGCGGCCTTCATCGACGTCACCCTGGTCGGCCCGGCCGGGCCGCAAGGGCCGACCGGGGCCACGGGGGCGACGGGAGCCATCGGCCCGGACGGGCCGCAGGGGCCGACCGGGCCCACGGGGGCGACGGGAGCCACCGGCCCGGATGGGGCCACGGGTCCGACCGGCCCGGCGGGTCCGGGCGTCCCCATCGGCGGCAGCGCCGGGCAGGTCTTGGCGAAGATCGACGGCACCGACTACAACACCCAATGGACGACGCCCGCCGGTGGTGCCCTGTATTCGGAGACCTACAGCGTGTTCGGGACCAACGTCAACGGCAACGGGACGGCCTGGCTGGGCTATGGCAACCTGCCCATCGCCCAGGAGAGCGACGGCCACCGCATCATCCCGCAAAGCTGCGCGTCGGCGACCCTCAGGGCCGCCTTCAGCGGCAACATCACCGGCACCTACAGCTTCACGCTGCGCAAGGGCGTCGATGCCACGTTCACATCGCCGGGGGTGGCTTGCACCATCGCTTCCGGCCAACGGACCTGCGCCGCCAGCGGGGCGGCGTCCTTCAACGTGGGGGATACCTATGCCGTGCAGGTGGATGGCAACCAGGCGCTGAGCGTCGATGGCAAGTCGCTCTGGGTGACGTTCAGTTGCCAATAGGGCGGCGGACCGGGCCGTTCACAGCAGCATCAAGACCACCGCGATCAGGAGCAGCGCGCCGACCAGGATCAGGCCGGCGGCGCGTTCCATCTGGGCCTCCTGGACGGAGGTCCGCTGGTTCATCAGGTGGAGCAGAAGGTTCAAGTGGCTCATGGCGGCACCTCGCGGGATAGGCGGGTCTCGTACCCGTATCCCAATTATCGGCCGGACCCGGCGGTTTGCCAGGACGCACGGGGCGGGGCGGCAATCGCTAAACTTCGGGTACGCCGCCGCGCCCCGCGGCCTTTCCCCCAAAGGCAAACCATGACCCAGACGGAACTCTTCCAAGCCTTCGTCGCCCCGGCCATTTTCATCTCGGCCACGGGGCTGCTCGTCCTCTCGATCAACGCCCGCCTGATGGGCATCGTCAACCGGCTGCGGGCCTTCCACAAGGACAAGCACCTCGCCGCCCTGGCCGGCAAGAAACAGGAAGTCCTGGTCCTGCAAGCCCAGATCGAATCGATCCAACACCGGGCAGGCCGGATCAAGAACGCCTTCTTCTACACCCTGCTGGGCGGTATCGGCACCATGGTCACCTGCCTGCTGCTGGGCCTGGCCCTGTACGTGCCGGCGGCCCAGGTGGTGGCCGTGCTGATGTTCGTGCTGTCGGTGCTGTCGCTGCTGGTGGGGATGCTGTTCTACATCTCGGAGGTGGCCATCGGGCTCAGCTCGGAGAAGGAGGAGGAACAGCTTTATGGTTTGATCGACGCCATCGCCGGGCGGACCGAGGAGGAGGGGCGCTAGGGTCCGGCCACTTCCTGCCCCGTCCCCGCGCGCCGCGAGCGCTTGCGTCCAGGGCGCGGAGCCATCGCTTTTACGCTTGCCGCCCTCACGGCACAGGCATAGGATGCCCTCGGACACGAAAAAGGGCGCCTAACCCCGCCAAGAGTTGCGCCCTTCCTCTTTCACCTTTCAACCAAGCCCACCAGGGGGAGGCCCGATCTATGCCTGCCGCCCGCGAAGGAGCACCAAGCAATGGCCGATGATACCTCAAACCCCTCCCCCAGTCGCAATCTCCAAACCTTCCTCGCGGCGGAAAAGACCGAAGCCGACGGCAAGCTGAGCCTCTTTGGCCGGGTCGCCGTGGACGCCGACCGGATGCAGGGCAAAATCCCGTGCTTCCACGAAGGCATGACCCTGGACGATGCCGTCCTCATCACCGGGCTTCCCAGGGAGGAAGCCGCCCGGCGCATCCAGGAGATGCGCGGCCACGACCACCCTGGGCGCTACGCCGCCACCCGGCTCGCGGTCGGCGCGGGCGAAGGGTTCCTGCCAGGACAGGCCGCGCCCCCGGCCCTACGGCCAACCGAGACGGCATCCCCCACGGCCAAGGTGATCCAATTCCCCCTGCCCTTCGGGGATGCGACGCGGGCCATCTCCAACCCATTGGCCCGGTGCGCCCTGTTCGCCGCCGTGAACGAGCGCCAATACTTCAAGGAATGGGTGTGCCTCGGCGAAATCCAGGGCGTCAAAATCGAGGTCAAGGGCGAGCAATTCAACCAGGACGACCACGATACCCTGATGCAATTGGTCAAAATGGCCCGCGATAAAACCTTCGGCGAGGATATTACCGTGCCCGTCAACGCGGTTTTGCACGGGCTGGGCCGCCACAGCCACAAAAGCCAACGCCAGCAGTTATTCCGGGAAGTGGAAAGGATCGTTTCCAGCACCGTCCGCTTCACTCCACCCGGTTTGCCGTCCTACGTCGGGCATCTGATCGAGGACGCCAGCACCCCGCAAGACCAAGCCACCTTGCCGGAACATCGCCGCCGTTTGACCTACCGCCTCAACCACAAATTCGCGCCGTTCTTCGGCGAGGCGCGATATACCCTGATCGATTATGGCGAGCGGCTGAAACTCGGGCGGAATCCCTTGGTGAAATGGCTGCATCTTTGGATCGTCAGCAACGCCGAGCAATATCCGCACAAGGTCGAAACCATCCGCGATAAATGCGGAAGCCAGATAAGAGAACTTAAGCATTTTCGTGAGAGGTTACGAAAAGCCTTCAAGGTACTTAAAGAAACTGGAATTATTACCGCATGGCATATTGACACCGACGATCTTGTGCATATCGAACGGATGCCAAGCGAGGCGCAACAGAAGCACTTGGCGCGGCGGGCGGGCAAGGAACTGCGGAAAGCCACGGCACCACGGGCGCAGGAAAGCCCGGCTAGCCAAACTCCCCCGACTTCGAAACCGCTCAAGCCGGAAACCGTGGAGAAGTTCCGCGCCCTGTATCCGCGCCTGGACCCCTACGCTTGCCAAGCCGACTTCGATGCGTGGGTGTACAGCAAGCCGATCCCGCGCAGCTATGACGCGGCCTTCCTGGGGTTCGCCAAAAAATGGGCTGTCGGCAAGGGCTAAAGCGCGGCATAGGAGGTACCGGGGAGCGCGGCATACGGGCGACCGGAGCGCGGCATACGGGCGACCGGAGCGCGGCATACGGGCGACCGGAGCGCGGCATACGGGCGACCGGAGCGCGGCATACGGGCGACCGGAGCGCGGCATACGGGCGACCGGAGCGCGGCATACGGGCGACCGGAGCGCCCAAAAAAAACCAACTAATTGATTGATTTAAATAGTTTTTTCAAAAATCGGCGCGGGTCTTAAATCAATCTAAATCCGGTTTGAATCGAGATCAAATCCGCACGCGCCCGCGCACGCACACACGCGCCCGCCACTAAAACCGGCGCCGACCCGCGAATCCCGCCTCAGGCCGCCATGATCTCGCCCCCGGCCAAGGTCAACACCTCGCCGGTGACATAGCCCGAATCCACCGTCGAGGCGAAATAGACATAGGCCGGGGCGATCTCCTCCGGTTGGGCGGGCCGTCCGTAAGGGGTTTCGGCACCGAATCGCGCGACCTGGCCGGGGGCTTGGTCGGCGGGATTCAAAGGCGTCCACACCGGACCCGGCGCGACGCAATTGACCCGGATGCCGCTCTGGACGAGGTTCGCCGCCAGGGACTTGGTGAAGGCGTGGATCGCGCCCTTGGTCGCGGCGTAGTCCAGCAGGGCCTTGTTGCCTTCGAGTCCGGTGATCGACCCGGTGTTGATGATGGCGTCGCCCGCCGCCAGATGCGGCAGCGCGGCCTGCGCCATATGGAAATAGCCGTAGATGTTGGTCTTGAAGGTTCGGTCCCATTGTTCGGCGGTCAGCTCGTCCAGGCTGTCCCGGTGCTTCTGGTAGGCGGCGTTGTTGACCAGGATGTTCAAATGCCCGAACTCGGCCAGGGTGCGCTCCACCGCCTCCCGGCAGGCTTCCGGCTGGCCGACATCGGCGCGGATGGCGATGGCCCGGCGGCCTTCCTCCGCCACGGCGCAACAGGTGGTCCCGGCGTCGCTGTCGGCTTCGAGGTAGACGATGGCGATATCGGCCCCCTCGCGGGCGAACAAGACCGCCACCGCCCGGCCTATACCGGAATCGCCGCCGGTGATGAGCGCCACCTTGTCCTGGAGCTTGCCGGCCCCCCGGTAGCGCGGGGCGGCATAGCGCGGTTGCGGGTCCAATTCGGATTCCAGTTCCGGTTTTTCCAGATGCTGTTCCGGGAACGGGGGCTTGGGATATTGCTGGATGGCGTCCATGTCGATCACTCCCTGGGTTTGGCCGGATATCCACGCGGGCCGGTCCGCGCTTCCCAGGTTGGACCGGGAGGCCGGGAGGGATGTTCGGGGATCGGCCCACCCCCCCGATGGCAATCCGCGATTGAGCCGGTCCGGCCCCCGGCCTATCCTGCCCCGCTCCAATCCACCCCCCCGCGCCGGGCCTTGCCCGGAACCGGGGAAAACCCCACTCGACAGTCCATGAACACCGGAAAAAACATTTCGATCTGCGCCGTATTGGCGGTGCGCGATGGCTTGCCCTATCTGCGGGTGTTGCTGCCCTTCCTGGCGGCCCAGGGCATCGAGGTCGCCATCCTCGACAACGGCTCGACCGACGGCAGCCACGCCCTCTACGCCGCCCACGCGGGCGCTCCCGTGGTCTCGGTCGGGACGATCCCCTACCGCGGGTATTTCTCGTTGTCGGAGCAACTGGCCGCGAAGCGCGCGCTATGCGCCACGCTCCGCCATGATTGGATCGTCCACCACGACGCCGACGAGATCATGGAGCATCGCGGACCCGGCCAGACCCTGCGCGACGCCATCGAGGAGGCCGATGCCCAGGGCTACAACGCGCTCAATTTCGAGGAGTTCGTGTTCCTGCCGGACGCGGGGGTCGATCTGACCGGCCTGGATTATTACCGGACCGCCCTCCGCTACTACTTCCTGGAACCCCGCAAGGGGAAGCCCCGGCTCAACCGCGCCTGGAAACGCGGCCTTGACGCGGCCAACCTGGCGACGGGAGGCCACCGCCTGGAAGGCGAGGGCGTGGCGCTCTATCCGGCCAACCACATCCTCCGCCACTACATCGTCCTCGGCGAGGACCACGCCCGGCGCAAATACGTCAACCGGGTTTTCGACGCCCAGGAGGTGCGGCGCGGCTGGCATGGGAAACGGATGAACATCCCCGCCGACCGCCTGGCCTTGCCGGAGGCGGGCGAGCACCTGTTCCGGCTGGAGCGGTTCGATTCCAAGGATTTCCGCAGGGACCGGCCGGCCACCGACAATTTCTGGCACTGGTAGCCCGGTTCCGGGCCACGCTTGCCGTCCCAGTCAGCCGAAGGCCATAGCTCCGATTAACGCGGCGTACACGGGCTAGCCCGCCGCCAGCCGCCGTTGCCGCTTCCGGCAGAAGCCCACGAAAGCCGCGTCCGGGTCGTTGGGCCGGGGCTTGCCTTGTATCCAATCCCGCCATTCCGCTTCCAGGCCATAGATATCAAAATCGGGCGCGGCCTTCTTGGCCTTCTCGTAGGTCCGCGTGCCGAGCAGGATGCCGAAACTGGACATGGGTTCCACCGGCGGCGGCGCGGACGATTCCGGGCGGGGTTTCAACTGCTGTTCCAGGCTCACGCGGGTTTCCAGTTTCTGGAGGGTGAAGCGGATCCGCTCGACCGCCTTGCCGTGCTTGAGCGCTTCCATCCGCACCGAGAAACCCGCGCCTTCCGGGTTGGCATTGATCTGTTTGATACCGGGTTCCAGCACGAAGCGCTTGAAATCCACATATCGATCAATCTTGCCTTCCGGCACCTTCAGCCATTCCCGGAGCTTGGTTAATTCTATTTCCAGCACCGGATTCCGCAGGTTCGCCACCGATTCCAGGATTTCGTACAGCGTCACCGCGTATTTGCCGGACAGCGCCATCAGGAAGTGAATCCGCAACCGGGCGAAACGGCGGGGTTCCTTCAAAACCGGGATCAAACCCGCCGGAAACTCGAAGCGCAATACACCATCGGCGCGGGCTTCCTCGTGGGTGGCGGCATAGGAAAGTAAGTGGGCGAAGCCGACCAACCTATCCTCGCCCTCGATTTGCTTCCACTTGATGGAGGTTTGGGCCAGGTTCATCGCGCTATCCCAAATCCAGTTCGGGCTATCGTGACCGCCGAGTTCCCGGAAAACCTTGTTGATCCGCCAAACCGGGAGTTCGTGAATCCGCTTTTCTCCGAGTTCGTCCCATACCGCATGGACCAGGAAGGCGTATAGCTTCCTGTCCCGCTCGGTGTAAGGGCCGTCGATGCTCATGATGATCACCGGCATCGCCAGCGGCAGGGTCGCGGGGTTGTCCGGCGTGGGTTCCCAGGCATTTCCCGTAATTTGGACCGGGATGGGTGGAGAGAGCGTTTTGGACTTCAATTTAGACTTGGCCATGGCGGTTTCCCTAGGGTTGGGTGGGGAAGCCTCAGTATGTAATATAAAGTGAAATATAAAAAATTATTTTCGTTTTATCTGTGGATAAGACTGTGGATTGTGTTGCCAATTTCTCACTTTTCATTGCTAATTTCTCACCGTTGATCTCCTATTTCTCACCGATCCATCTCCTATTTCTCACAATTGATTGCCAATTTCTCACCGCAAACCGCGCAAGCCTTTCATTCAAGCTAGAAAATCCTGCGGAACACCACGGAACAGGGGGAGAACATCGAGAACACCCAGAACACCGCGCGCGAAGGCGCTTGTGGGCAAGTGGGCTCGGCGGGTGCCGGAGGGCCGGGATTCCACCCCAACCCCGGCTCCGGTCGCCAGGATGGCCCAGCCGGCAAAGCCCGCTACGCCTGATGCCCGATGTTGCGAATCGGCGCGATGGCGACACCGCCCAGGCCCGACCGGACACCACAACCGCGACAGTCCCAGCCCTCACCCCTACCTTCCCTCATCCCCCCGCCCGGTAGCCCGCCGGGCACCGCTCCCATCGCTCGATAATCTGATACGCATAAGGGACTAAATCCTAAAGCAGTGACAAATTATGCTTACATTGAACCTCGATTGACCGAAATTCGTGAGAACTACCGCACAAAATCGGATTATTTCTGATTTTCATATAACTCAATGTGATATTTTTATGAGAATTGTCAATATTTAAACGGGCACATTGATGGTTTGGAGGGACTCAATGAGGAAGAATGGCATTCTTATAGAGGCATATGCCCTATTATGCGTCATATGCATCACAGCGACAGGCGCTTGGGCGACCCCACCCGATTGGTTTCCTGGCGACGAAAGGGCCATCCCCCACCATTTGCGTCCCGGAGATGAACACCGCCTGGGCACCGCAGGACTCATCGCGGCCGGCCAGCGCCTGTTCACCGCCAGATGGACTAGCCAGGACGGACAAGGACGTCCCTTCGCCAAGGGCAACGGGAAACCGCTCACCGATCCACAAAGCCCGCTGGTCTTCCCCAGGAACTTCAACCGGCTCTCCGGTCCCGACACCGGCGCTTGCGGCATGTGCCACAACACGCCGCTGATCGGCGGCGGGGGCGACTTCGCCTTCAATGTGTTCGTCGGCGGGGAACGCTTCGACTTCATCACCTTCGATCCCGACGACACGGCCCCGCTGCGCGGCACCATCGACGAGACCGGCAGGCCCTCGACCCTGCAACGGGCGGCCAACCCGCGCAAGGTGGTCGGGATGTTCGGCTCCGGGTTCGTCGAGATGCTGGCGCGCCAGATGACCGCCGAACTCCAAAGAGCCGCGCGGCAATGCGGCCTGGGCCGGACCTGCGACCTGTCCGCCAAGGGCGTGTCCTTCGGGAAGCTGCGCCACAAGGCCGACGGCGGCTGGGACACCCAGGACGTGGTCGGCCTGCCCGCCGCCAGCCTGGAAACCCAGGGCACGGCGCCGCCGTCGCTCGTGCTGCGGCCGCTCCACCAGTCCGGCAGCGTCGTCTCGTTGCGGCAGTTCGCCAACGAAGCCTTCAACCAGCACCACGGTATGCAAAGCGCTGAAATGTTCCCCGGCGACCCGGACGGCGACGGCGTGGCGGACGAACTGAGCGAAGCCGACATCACCGCGGTGTCCGTGTTCATGGCGACCCTGCCGGTGCCGGGGCGGGTGGTCCCAAAGCAGCCGCTGGTACGGAACGCCATCGCCAAGGGCGAGCGCCTGTTCGAGGATGTCGGCTGCTCCGGCTGCCATATCCCCGCCCTGCCCCTGGTCCAGGACGGCTGGCGCTTCAGCGAACCCAACCCCTACAACCCCGGCGGGTCGCTGCAAGCGGGGTCCGGGGGGCCGGTGGTCGAGATCGACCTCACCTCCTCCAAACTCCCGCCGCCCCGGCTGGCGGCGCGGCGCGGCGTGGTCCTGGTGCCGGCCTACACCGACCTCAAACTGCACGACATCACCACCGGCAAGCCGTCCTGCGCCATCCACCCCGAACTGATCGCCTCCCATGCCTGCGACGGGGACGTGGAACCCCTGGACCTGGGCGCCGGGCCGCCCGGCCTCAACCAGGGCAATGGCCGTTTCCTGACCCGCAAGCTATGGGGGGTCGCCAACCAACACGCCTTCGGCCACCACGGCCAATACACCACCCTGCGCGAGGCCGTGCAGGCCCATTTCGGCGAGGCGGGGGCGCAGCGGGAAGCCTTCCTGGCCCTGTCCGGCCCCGACCAGGACGCGGTGATCGAATTCCTGAAATCGCTCCAGATACTTGAGCCGGGCACCCCGTGCCAGGTGGTGGACGAGAACTACGCATGCACGAACTATCAACCTCGGTATCTGCTGGGAGGGACTCTGTGATGGCAACATGGGGAAGACCGCCGAACCGGGCGGCAGGATTCATGAGTGGGCGGGCCGCCCTGGCCGGATTCGGCGTCGCCCTGGCCTGCCTGGGTGAGGCCGCCGGGCTCCGGGCCGACCCCGGGCCGGGCCGGGGCTGGGAAATGCTGTCCAACGTCCCCACCGGGCCGGCCCTGATCGGGCGCGAGCTGTCGGTGCCGGAGCATCTGAGCGACGGGCAGGAATTCGACCTCCCGTTGGAGGCGTTGCTGGAACGCGGCCGCGGCATGTTCGCGGCGCGCTGGACCGGCCAGGAAGGCCAGGGCAGGCCGTTCGGCAAGGGCACGGATACCGAGCTGACCGATCCCGGCTCGCCCCTGGCGTTCCCCCACAACTTCAACCGCATTTCCGGCCCGGCCGGCGGCGGTTGCGCCGGTTGCCACAACCAGCCCCGCATCGGCGGCGGCGGGGATATCGGCGGCAGCGTGTTCGTGTTGGGCAACCGCTTCGACTTCGTGAGCTTCGACCCGGACGACACGGTCCCGCTGCGCGGCCGCCTCGACGAGCGCGGCCTCCCGGCGACGTTCCAATCGGTCTCGGCCCCCCGCAAGACCACCGGGATGTTCGGATCGGGCTATATCGAACTCCTGGCGCGGCAGATGACCGCCGAACTCAAGGCCGAAGCCGCCGCCTGCGCCCCCGGCCAGGTCTGCGCCCTGACCGCGAAATCGGTCGGCTTCGGTTCCATCAAGCACAACGCCGACGGCACCTGGGACACCCATGGCATCGTCGGCCTCCCGCCCAAGAGCGCCAAGAGCGCGGGCACCGAGCCGCCGCCGCTCATCGTCCAACCCTTCTTCCAGGCCGGGGCCGTGATCTCGCTGCGGGAATTCAGCCTCAACTCGTTCACGCGCCTGCAAGGGGTGCAGGCCGAGGAGCGCTTCGGGGTCGGCGTGGACCAGGACGGCGACGGCTACGTCAACGAGCTGACCGTGGCCGATGTCACCGCCGTGGCGGTGTTCCAGGCGACGCTGCCGGTGCCGGGCCAGGTCATCCCCCGCCAGCGGCGGGTCGAGCAGGCCATCGCCGCCGGCGAACGCGCCTTCCGCGAGGTCGGTTGTTCGGATTGCCATATCCCCGCCTTGCCGCTCGACGCCACCGTGTTCTCCGAGCCCAACCCCTACAACCCGCCGAACACCCTGCAATTGGCCGCGGTCGAGCGCACCTACGACGTGGACCTCAACGACGCCCGCCTGCCCCAGCCCAGGTTGCGGGCGCGGGGCGGCGTCACCCTGGTCCCGGCCTATACCGACCTCAAGCTGCACGATATCACCTCGGGCATGCCGTCCTGCGCCGCCAATCCGGCCCTGAAGCCGTTCGTGGGCTGCGACCCGGACGTGGAGCCGGTCAGCCAGCACTACCCCACCGACGACCCGCGGTTCTTCCAGGGCAACGCGCTGTTCCTTACCCGCCGCCTCTGGGGCATCTCCAACCAACACGCCTTCGGCCACCATGGCCAGTACACCACCCTGCGGGAAGCCATCGCCGCGCACCGGGGCGAGGCGACCGCCGTGCGCCAGGCCTTCGAGCAACTCGCGCCGTACCGCCAGGGCGCGGTGATCGAGTTCCTCAAATCGCTCCAGGTGCTGCCGCCCGGCACGCCCTGCACGGTGATCGACGAATTTGGGCAATGCCGCGCCAAACCGGCCAGTTGAGGAGGGGACGGATATGAAGATTGTGGTTGGATTCGGTCTTTCGCCGCGGTTGCAGACCTTGCTGCTGGGCGATAACGTCAACTATCGGCCCGACCTGGAGTTCAAGGGCGAATACGCCGTCGAGGCGATGCTCGAGGTGGTCGCCCCCGAGGTCTTCATCTCGCGCTCGCCGCCGGGCGCCCAGGCTTTGCGGCTATGGCGCGAGGCGTTGGGGGACGGGCGGCCGCCGCTGCTGATCTGCGTCGCGGAGCCGGAAGGCCCGCCCGTGTCCGGCGCCGCCGTCCAATGGATATCCCCGGCCGCGCCGGACCCGGAAATAGAAGCCTTCAAGGCCGCCGAGCGGTTCTCGCGGCCCGCGCCGCCGCCCGCCGCCCGCCCCCGGCCCGCGCAGCGGGCACAACGGGTGCTGCTGGTCGGCGCGGGGGCCGTCAACCTGGTCACGGCGGTCCAACTGGTCGGCGCGGGCTTCCAGGCCGAGCTGGTGGACGCGGGCGACGACCCGCGCTCGCCCTACGACTGGCGGCGGCAGGGCTGCACCTTCGGCAGCGAGGACGCCCGCGTCTTCTCGCTGAACGAATCCCGCCAACACCATTTCAAGGGGATGGACGTGCCGGAGGGCGGTCCCCGCCACTACCGCGCCCCCATCGCCGACGACGGCTGGCTCTACAAGCGGGGCTTGGTCCTGACCGACGAGGACCAGCGCTGGATCCGCGAGGCGGAGCGCGTCCCGCCCTGGCTGCTGCGGGAGTTCAACCAGGAGATCATCGCCTTCAACCGCGAAAGCGAACCCCTGTGGCGGCGGCTCGCCGCCGACCATCCCGGCCTGTTCGAGGAGGCGGGCTACCGCCGCGGGCTGCTCCGCCTCTACGCCGACCCGGAAAAATACGAGCGGGCCTGCGTGGTGGAGGAAGCGCTCGGGGCGGTGCGCGAAAAGCTGTCGCCGCGGGAACTGGCCGCCCGGTATCCGGTTTTCGCGGAAAGCGTGGACAACGGCTACATCCTCGGGGCGCTCGAAGTGATCGGCTTCTCGGTCAACCTCCACCGTTTCTGCCGCAACCTGATCGATTGGCTCGCGGCGCGGGGCGCGGCCTTCCGCTGGAACACCCCGGTCCAGGACGTGGCGCAGAACGCCGACGGCGAGGTCCAGGGCATCGCCTACGGCGGCGGGCTGCTGGAGGCGGACCATTTCGTGGTGTCGCCGGGGGCGTTCCCCGGTGGCTTGCTGCGCGGCCTCGACAGCCACAACCAAATCAAGCCCATGGTCGGCATGTGGCTGACGCTGCCGGATGTGGGTCCCCAACTCGACCTCCCGCTGAAAGTGACCCGCCGTGGCTTCGCCGCGACCAGCTCCGCCGAGGGGGCCAACGTGATCCCCGGCGTGGACCGGCTCGGGCGCCGGGTCGTCCACGTCAGCAGCGGGCATGGGCTGGTCGGCTCGGGCGAGGACAAGGCCCACCTCACCGGCCTGGAGGACATGGCGCGGGCGGTCGAGGAAACCGCGCAGGGATTGTTCCCCACCAAGTACCGGCAGGCGCTGGCGGCGCGGGACTTCCCCGGCGCCCACCGCTATTGCATCCGCCCGTGGACCGCCTCGGGGCTGGGCCTGTTCGAGACGCGGCCCAGCCGCAAGGGGCTGTTCATCGTCACCGGCGGCCACAACACCGGGGGCTTCGCCCAGGCACCGGCCGTCGCCCGCGCCGTGGAGGACGCCCTGGCCGGTCGCCACCACCCGATGCATGTCCTCTACCATCCGCTGCGCCTGGCCAATTTCACCGGCGTCCACCTCGGACGGGCGCGATGAGCGGACTCCGCATCGCTATCGTCGGGCTCGGCCCCTGGGGGCTGTGCGTCCTGGAACGCCTGCTGAGCGCGGCCCGCCCATCGCCGCGGCGGCGGACCCTGCAAATCCACGGCTTCGAGCCGAACCCTCCTGGGGGCGGCGTCCACGACCCTGGGGAACCCGATTACCTCCTGCTCAACACGGTGGCGGGCCAGGTCTCGCTGTTCGCGGGCGCGGACCGGGACGGGCTCGCGGCCGCCTATGGCGGGAAAAGCTTCCTGGAGTGGCTGGAGGACGAGGGCTATACGCTGACGGAGGACGGCCCCCGGATCTCCCCGCACGGCGGACGGATCGGCGCGGGGGATTTCCTGCCGCGGGCCTTGTTCGGGCGCTACGCGCAGTGGTGCTACCGGCGGTTGGTGGCGGCCTTGCCGCCGGGCGTCCAATACGAGCATCACCGCGAATGCGCCGTCCAAATCCAGGCGCTGCCGAACGGGATGGAGCGGATCACCGCCGACAGTGGCCGCTATGTCGATGTCCACCATGTCTTCCTGACCACCGGCCACACCCCGGCGCGGCCCGACGGACGCCGGGCGGCGGCCTATCCCGCCGCCGCCTTGAACCGGCGGGTGGCGGCCGGCGCGACCGTGGCGGTTTCCGGGATGGGCCTGGTCGCGGTCGACGCGGTCACGGCGCTGACCGTGGGCCGGGGCGGGCGGTTCCTGCGCGGGGCGGGCCACCTCCGCTACGTGGCCTCGGGCGAGGAACCCCGCATCCGGCTGTTCTCGCGCAGCGGCCTTTGCTTCCAATGCCGACCCGCCTCGACCCTGGATTCCACCGGCACCTACGCGCCTTGCGTCTTCTCCCGGGAGGCCATCGCGGCCCTGCGCGACCGCAAGCAGTGCCGGGAAGGCACCCGCCAGCTCGATTTCGAGCGGGAGGTCGCCCCCTTGCTCTGGGCCGAACTGCGCATCCACTACCATACGGAACGCACCCGGCTCGCCCAGGGCGACGCCGCCGCCGCCACCCTGCGCGATGCGCTCGCGGCGGCGTGGCGGGCAGGCCGCTTCGAGTCCGCCCTCGCGCCGCTGCCGGGTTTCGACCCGGAATCCGAGTGCTTCCGGCCCGATATCGATCTGTGCCGGGACAGCGACCACTACCAAGCCCTGGTCCGCGCGGCGCTGGAGGCGGACCTGGAGGATTGCCGCGCCGGGGAGCGCGACGCCCCGCGCAAGGCGGCGTTCGAGCTGTTCCGGGTGCTGCGCGATGTCATCCGCGCCGCGGTGGACGATTCGGGGCTGACCCCGCCCTCCGCCGCCGCGTTCCAGGCCCGGTTCGCCGGCGCCTTCAACCGGGTCGCGGTCGGCCCGCCCCTGCAACGGGGCGAGGAACTGCTGGCCCTGCTGGACGCGGGGATCGTGAGCCTGCCGTTCGGCCGCGAACCCTGGTGCCGCCCCGGCGCGGACGGCCAATGGATCATCGGCTCCAGCCGCCTCCGGAGCGCCCATGTGGAAGCGGTGGACGCGATCATCGCCGGCCACCTGGACCCGCCCGGCCTGGAAGGGACCGCCTCGCCGCTGTGGGCGGACCTGGCCGGGCAGGGCCGCGTCCGGCCCTTCCAGCCCGGCCCCGGCATCGACCTGGACGCCGACCACCACCCGCTGGACCGCGACGGCGCGCCCAATCCCAGGCTGTGGGTGTTGGGACCGCCCGCCGAGGGCGTCCGCTATTTCACGAACTACCTGCCGTCGCCGAAAAGCCGGTTCCAAGCCTTCGAGGACGCCGACCGCTGCCTGCGGTCGATCTTCTCGGCGGCGGGGTGGGACTGAAAGCCATGCTCGAACTCTACTATTCGGATTCGGTCAACAGCCTGCGCGCCCTGGTCCTGCTGGAAGAGTCCGGGTTGGATTACGTGGGGCGCTGGGTCGACCTCGACGGCGGCGAACAGCACCGGGCGCCTTTCCGCGCGATCCATCCCCTCGGCCTGGTCCCGGTCCTGGTGGACCGCCCGGCGTCCGGCCCGGCCGTCGCGCTGGGCCAGACCGGCGCGATCCTGCTGTACCTGGCGGACCGCGTCCCGGAGCTCCTGCCGGCCGACCCCCTCGAACGCCTCAAGGCCATCGAATGGTGCATGCATGGGGTCAGCGATTTGTCACCGCTCAATGCGATGATGAAATACCTCGGCCGCGACCTGGGACTGGAAGCCTCGGGCAGCGTCCGCTACCTGTCCGGGCGGTTGTGGCGGTTCTTCCGCGGCCTCGACGCCGCGTTGCGGGCGTCGGGATCGGGCTATTTGGGGAGCGGCCCCTGCGCCGCCGACTTCAGCGTCTTCCCGGTCGTGAACCGCCACCTCGCCGCCCTGCGGGACGCGGGGGAATGTCTGGCCCTGTGCGCCTGGGCGGACCGCTTGCGCGGAAGGCCCGCCGTGGGCCGCGCCTTGGCACGCCTCCAACACACCACCGACCGCGCGGGAGCGACCCCACCATGACTTTGAAACCCCTCCATCGCCGCGACTTCATCCGTTATCTGGGGGCGGGCCTGGGAACGGCCTGGCTCCAGGGCTGCGCCACCCCACCCAAGCCGTCCGCCTGCCCGGAAACCGCGGCGGGACCGGCCCAAGCCGCCCGAGCCGCGGCGGCGGACGCCCCGGCCCCAGGGCCGCGGCACACCCAGGTGGTGTTGTTTGACGCCTTCGCCGTCTTCGATCCCCGGCCCGTGTTCCGGCTGGCGGGCGAACTGTTCCCCGGCACGGGGCCCGCCCTGGCCGAGGAATGGCGGACCCGCCAATTCGAGTACACCTGGCTGCGCACGGCGTCCCAGCGCTACAAGGACTTCTGGGCGGTGACGGAGGACGCCCTGCGCTTCGCCTGCTCGAAGCTGGCCCTGGATTTGACCGACGCGAAACGGGAACGCCTGATGGGCGCCTATCTGGAACTGCGGCCCTGGCCGGACGCGCCGGGGGCGTTGGCGGCGCTGCGCGACCAAGGCCTGCGCCTCGCCTTCCTGTCGAACATGACCGAGCCCATGCTCCGTGCCAACGCACGGGCCTCCGGGATCGAGCGCTTGTTCGACGAGATGCTCAGCACCGACCGCCGCGCCACCTACAAGCCGCATCCGCAAGCCTACGCGCTGGGCATGGAGGCGTTCGGCGTGCGGCGGGAAGAGGCGGTGTTCGTGGCGTTCGCCGGCTGGGACGCGGCCGGGGCGAAATGGTTCGGCTACCCGACCTTCTGGAACAACCGGCTGCGGATGCAGCAGGAACGGCTGGATGTCGAGGTGGACGCCCAAGGCCCGACGCTGGACGCGCTGCCGCCGTTCGTGCGGGGTTGAGTGGCGGCGTGTCCTTCCTGGTCCGCAATTCCCTCTGGCTCTCGCAGCTCTCGCTGGCGTCCCTGATGGTCGCGGGCCGCGAGGCGCTGTTGACCCTGCCGCCCGGCCTGATCCTGCTCGCCCGCCTGCTGGGCGGGGCCGCGCTGTTCGCCCTGCTCGCCACGCGGGAACAGCCTAGGCCGCTGGCCAGGGAACACCGCGCCAAGTTCCTGGTATGCGCGGTGCTGGGCGCGGTGTTGAACCAAGTCTTTTTCCTCTATGGGCTGCAACGGACCACCGCGACCCACGCCAGCGTCCTGAGCGCGTCGATCCCCCTCCTCACCTTGGTGTTCGCGGTGGCGGGCGGGCGGGAGGCGCTGACGGCCCGCAAGCTGGTCGGCGTCCTGTTCGGCCTGTGCGGGGCCGTCGCCCTGATCCTGTCCGGGCGGGCCGGCACCGCCGGGCCGGCCAGCCTGGCCGGGGACCTGCTGATCGCCGCGAATTGCTGTTGCTGGGCGGCCTTCCTCATCCTGGTCCGCGACCTGGCCCAGGCCTATGGTCCCATGCTGCTCGCTTCCCGCCTGTTCCTCGCCGGGAGCGTCTTGGCCCTCCCCTTCTGCCTCGGCCCCGCCCTCGCCTACCTGCCCGCGCTCACGGCGGGGGAGGCGGGTTATCTGGCGTTCATCGTGTGCGTGCCCACCGTGGGGGCCTATGCCTTCAACCAGATCGCCCTCCGCCACCACGAGGCGTCCCGGGTCGCCATCCATTGGTACCTGCTCCCGGTCTTCGGCGTGATCGGGGCGGCGGCGCGGCTCGGCGAGCCCATCGAGCCGCCGGTGTTGGCCTTCGCCGCCCTGATCTGCATCGGCATCCTGACCGGCACCGCCAAGGCGGGGCGGGGAGCGGGCGCTTAGGACGTTGTGGGAATAGGTTCCCACCGCAGGGCGGTTCAGGCTGGTTCGGAGGGGGTAAGTGGGACGATAGGGCCGTCGCCGCCGTCCGTTTCCGAATTCAACCGCTTCATATGGCCTTCCATCTTCTGTTTCTCCTTGAGCCGGAATTCCTTGATGAAGGCCAGCCGGTTGCCGTTGAACAGGTAATTGACGTTGAGGAAGTAGATATTCGGCATGACGCTCTCGAACACGAATTCCTTCCCTATCAGTTCGCTCAGGCCACGGTGGAACACGGGCCGCGAAATCTTCAGGCCGTGTTTTTCCGCGTCCATGAGATGCAGATAGAACCGGTCCGCGCCGGGATTGTCCTGCACGACCCTGTAAACCAACTCGAAAACCTTGGCCCCCGCCGAACTCAGCTCCTGCAAGGCTTTCACACCGTCCACGTACAGCTTTACGAATTTGGTGCGGTCCACCTCGACGACTTCGTGGAATCCCGCCGGCGCAAGGATTTCGCCGTGTTCGGACACGATCAGGCAGCGGTCGCCGGTTCTGTTGACGATTCGCCGGGTTCCCGATTTGGTGCTGTCCGACGCTTGGTCCAGGCTGGGATTTTCGGTGTATTTGGGAAATCCGCGCCTGGATTTGAGACTCTTATTCTCCATATCCAACCTATTTTAGAGATTTAAAGGCTGGGATGATGAGCCCAAAAGGCTCATAATTCAACTGAAAAACGAGACTCATAGTCGCCGGACCCGAGACTTCGGGTTGCAGGAATAGAGACCGGGTTTCCAGTGCTGCTGCGGGGTCCGGTTTCGTTGCTCTTCTTACCTCTTCTAGGCCACGGCGGTGGACCGGAGCGCGGACCGGGCGGGACCGGAGCGCTACGGAACGGCTAAAATCCCCATTCCCTCCATCCTCCCCGAGAACCCGCCATGTCCAACCTCCTCAAGCAAATCGCCCCCTTCGCCCTCAACGTGATCGCCGCCGCCAGCACCGCCCTGGTCATGCTGGGCAGCCTGATCCTGGCCCCGTTGATCCTGGCCGGGGTCTGGCTCGCCAACCAGTGCGCGGCCGACCCCAGGGTCGTCGCCTAGCCGACGGGCCGGGTTATCCACATTTTCTGTGGATAACCTTGTGGCCCGACCGCCCGGAACGCCCGGCCTTGCAGGGCTTCCGGGACTTTGCGAAGAATTTGACCAATCGATGACGGCTCAGGCCGGTTCCGCGCCGGGGTCCAGCAATTTGCCGATTTCCTCGTGGTGGCGGTCGTCGTCCACCGTCAGGTAGCGGCTGGTGACGGCGAGGCTGGCATGGCCCAGGTTGCGCTGGGCCACGGTGATGGGCACGCCGCGCTCCAGGGCGTGGGTGGCGTGGGTATGGCGCAGCACGTGGGCGGTCGAGGCCCGCAGCCGCGCCGCCGCCACCGGATCGACCGGTTCCAGCGCCGCGCCCGCCTCCCCGAACAGCGAACGGAACAGGTCGTGCAAACCCGCCGGGCTATAGGCCACCTCGCGGTAGGTCTTGCGCCCGGTGCGGGTGCGGCGGCGCTTGCCGATCAGGGGGATATCGGGGTCCAGGGCTTCCAAGGGGGCGTCGTAGCCGCGGAACCCGAGATACTCGCGCAATTCCCCCAGCAGGGCCGTCACCGGCACCCTGTGGGGCTTGTCGCCCTTCACCCGGCAGTGGAGCCACCATTTGGCCCCGTCGCGGCCCTCGCGGCGTTCCAGGTCGCCTAGCGTGGCGGCCGCGAGGTTGCTGATCCTCAGCCCGGTGGCGTAGCCGAAGCGCAGCGCGAAACGGGCATGGCGGTAATAGGCCGTGTCCGCCCCCGGCTCGGCCAGCTTTCCGGCGCAATAGTCCATCACCCAGCGCCATTCCCGTTCCGACAGCGCCCGGCCCACGGCCATGCCCTCTTCCGAGCGGCGGGCGCGGCGCAGGCCGCCGAACGGGCTCCAGGCCAGATATCCCACCTCCACCAGCCATTGGCACAGGCTCCGCAGCACGGTCTCGGCGAACTGGGCGCTGCGCTCGGACAGGCCGTCCTGGAACGGTTTCCAGCCGGGCGCGCGGCGCGCCGCCAGCGGACCGACCCAGCGTTCCCGTGGCTGCGGGTCGCGCACGAATTGGCGGTAGGCGATGGCGTCGTCCACGCCCAGCCCGGACAGCGGCTTGCCGCGTTCCAGGAGGCTCCACAACAGGAAGCGCTCGGCCTCCTTGCGGTAGGCGCGGCGGGTGGCGCTGTCCTCGGGCCATTGCGCCAGCCAGCAGCCGACCGCCTCGGCGTCGGTGTCGGCCTGGATGCGTTGGCGTTCGGGAGGCTGGCGGTTGGTCCGGTCGCGGCCGGAGAGGAGTTCCGGGGCGCGGAAATATTCCAGCGGGGCCACGTCGGTGCGGGGCGGGCGTTCCGGGGCGGGCGGCGGTTCGACCACGATCTCGGGCAGGGGGCCGAGTTCGGGGCTTCGGGCGAAGAATTGGCGCAGGGTTTCCGCGCCGTCCTCGCCGATGCGGGGGATCGCGCGCCACCAGTCGGCCAGTTCGGCGGCTTGGGCGATGTCGGCCAGGGTGGCGATGCCGGCCCGCGCCAAGGGCGCTTCGATGCGGCCTGGGAACCAGCGGCCCACCGGGTCGGACGGGGCGGGGCGCGGTTCGGGCAATTCGAGGATGGCGTCTATCGCGGCGTCGGCCTGGGTTTGCCAGCGTTCGGAGACCAGCGGCCCGCCCGCGAGGCGGGCCGCGAGGTCGTCCCGGCCCGCGCGCCGCGCCCGCGCCACGAGGGTTTCGACCAGGGCTTCGGTGTGGGCCTTGGTCGCCGAGGGCAATTGGTCGGGTTGGTACACGTCGGACAGGACCAGCCAGGGCAGGCCTTGGAGCCAGCCCCGGAGCAGGGCGCGGTCGGTGGGGTCTAGGGTCATGGTCGGGGCCATCGGGGTTGTGATCCGCAGAGGATAGCCAAGACGCGCCCCGGCGGTCCGGTTCGATTTCGGAGCGATTTCCGTGTCCGCGCCGATTCGAAAACGATTTAAACAGATTTAAAAGGATTTAAGGCGGCGCGTTATTTTTGAATTTTCTAGTTAAATCAATCAATTATCTCCGATTTTCCACCGCGCTCCGGTCGCCGAAAAGCCGCGCTCCGGTCGCCGAAAAGCCGCGCTCCGGTCGCCGAAAAGCCGCGCTCCGGTCGCCGAAAAGCCG
>NZ_AP019786.1:25000-70338 GCF_019670005.1 Methylomagnum ishizawai
GGAGCGTTCCGTAAGCCTGCGAAGGTGGATCGTAAGGTCCGCTGGAGGTATCGGAAGTGCGAATGCTGACATGAGTAACGACAAAGCGGGTGAAAAACCCGCTCGCCGAAAGCAAGGTTTCCTGCGCAACGCTAATCGGCGCAGGGTTAGTCGGCACCTAAGGCGAGGCCGAAAGGCGTAGTCGATGGAAAACGGGTTAATATTCCCGTACCCGTACCAACTGCGATGGGGTGACGGAGAAGGCTAGGTCAGCCGGGTGTTGGATGTCCCGGTTTAAGCAGGTAGGCGGATCCCTTAGGCAAATCCGGGGGTCAACGCCGAGATGTGACGACGGCGCTGTAGCAATACAGCCGAAGTGATTGATGCCATGCTTCCAAGAAAAACCTCTAAGCTTCAGGTTGGATCGGGCCGTACCAAAACCGACACAGGTGGGCAGGGTGAAAATCCCAAGGCGCTTGAGAGAACTCGGGTGAAGGAACTAGGCAAAATGGTACCGTAACTTCGGGAGAAGGTACGCCTTAAGTAAGTGAAGTCCCCGCGGATGGAGCTGAACAAGGTTGCAAGAAAACGGTGGCTGCGACTGTTTATTAAAAACACAGCACTCTGCAAACACGTAAGTGGACGTATAGGGTGTGACGCCTGCCCGGTGCCGGAAGGTTAATTGATGGGGTCAGCGCAAGCGAAGCTCTTGATCGAAGCCCCGGTAAACGGCGGCCGTAACTATAACGGTCCTAAGGTAGCGAAATTCCTTGTCGGGTAAGTTCCGACCTGCACGAATGGCGTAACGATGGCCACACTGTCTCCACCCGGGACTCAGTGAAATTGAATTGGCTGTGAAGATGCAGTGTACCCGCGGCTAGACGGAAAGACCCCGTGAACCTTTACTATAGCTTTGCACTGGACTTTGACTTCGCTTGTGTAGGATAGGTGGGAGCCTGTGAAACCGGGACGCCAGTTCCGGCGGAGGCAACCTTGAAATACCACCCTGGTGAATTCGGAGTTCTAACCTGGATCCGTTATCCGGATCGGGGACCGTGCATGGTGGGTAGTTTGACTGGGGCGGTCTCCTCCCAAAGAGTAACGGAGGAGCACGAAGGTGCGCTCGGCACGGTCGGACATCGTGCTATGAGTGTAAGAGCAAAAGCGCGCTTGACTGCGAGACATACAAGTCGAGCAGGTACGAAAGTAGGTTCTAGTGATCCGGTGGTTCTGTATGGAAGGGCCATCGCTCAACGGATAAAAGGTACTCCGGGGATAACAGGCTGATACCGCCCAAGAGTTCATATCGACGGCGGTGTTTGGCACCTCGATGTCGGCTCATCACATCCTGGGGCTGTAGCCGGTCCCAAGGGTATGGCTGTTCGCCATTTAAAGTGGTACGCGAGCTGGGTTTAGAACGTCGTGAGACAGTTCGGTCCCTATCTGCCGTGGGCGTTGGAGATTTGAGGGAAGTTGCTCCTAGTACGAGAGGACCGGGTGAACGAACCTCTGGTGTTCCGGTTGTCACGCCAGTGGCACAGCCGGGTAGCTATGTTCGGACAGGATAACCGCTGAAAGCATCTAAGCGGGAAGCCCCTCCCAAGATGAGATCTCCCTGGGACCTCGAGTCCCCCGAAGGGCCCTGGTAGACCACCAGGTTGATAGGCTGGGTGTGGAAGTCCAGTAATGGATGAAGCTAACCAGTACTAATTGCCCGTGAGGCTTGACCATATAACACCCAAACGGTGTGGTGTTGACGCATTACGCGACGTGTACGTTTTCCAGAGTTGTTGAGCTACGCTCCGACCGACCAGTTTTGCCTGGTGGCCATAGCGAGCGGGAACCACCCGATCCCATCCCGACCTCGGAAGTGAAACCGCTTAGCGCCGATGATAGTGTGGTTACCCATGTGAAAGTAGGGAACCGCCAGGCATCCAAATAGAAAAGCCCCGCGTCCTCCACAGGACACGGGGCTTTTTCTTTGGCCGGAGGAAACCGGCCGGGGCGTTCCCCGCGCCCGTCCCATCGATCAGCTTCCCGCCTTCCGGCCCAGCCGACTCCTCACCTCGTCCCAGGATTCGCCGGGCCGGGCGTGTTTTTCGATCTCTTCCCGCGTGATTTGGTGGGGCTTCTTGGGCTTCGACGGTTTGGGCTTGGCTTCGAGCTGGGTCTGTTTGGGGCCGAAGATGAAACGTATGTGGCTGACGGTGCGGCCCGTCTTGCGCTGGTCGTAACGGACTTTGATATCCGAGTATTGATTGATCTGCGCCACGGCGGTGTCGATCACCCATTTTTTGAAATCCTTGATCGAAGGGTATTTGTCCCCGACTTGCAGGGCTTCGCGCAGCCATGCCAATTCGATTTCACGGCTGCCCGTTCCACGCCATTGAGCCAGTAGTTCGTAGAGCCGGATGGCGTAGGCGCTGTTCATCCGGGCCACCGCCTTCAATTGGTATTTGGTGAACTGCTCGGTCAGAGCGGTCAGGTAGGGCAGCATGTCCTTGTTGAAGCGCAGGCAAATCCGGCCTTCGGATTCCACATACTTGATGGTCTGCACCCATCCGCAGATCAGAACCTCCTTGCGGCGGGCGTTACTGTTGGCTTCTTTCTCGATGCGTACTTCGCGGCGCTTGAGGCGCAACGCCGCTTCCTGCAAATCACGGTAAGCGGTTTTCGGATCGGTCTCCGCAAGCTCGGCGATATCCTGGGCGCTCACGGAATACATCACCTCGTCGGTGACGGGCTCATTCCGGCGCACTTGGCTGATGCAAGCCAGGATGATGCGTTGTTCGGGCACGGTGAGACGGTAGCTGGCTTCCACCAAGCTGTTGGATTTATAGACCTGGGCGAGTTCTAGATTGGACATGGCCGGTCTCCAAGGGAGTTTAGGAGTTAGTATTATGCTCCTTTATTGGAGAAAATAATTCTCTCCCTTTTCGCCGTCAATCCCTCCCTTTATCGACCGTCAATCCCTCCCTTTTCGCCGTCAATCCCTCCCTTTATCGACCGTCAATCCCTCCCTTTTCGCCGTCAATCCCTCCCTTTATCAAATTCGCCAACCGCCGAGAGGCCAATTCCTGCAAGGGTTTCACGCCGCTGCCCTCCCGTGGAAAAGGGTAAAAGGGGGGTTAAAAGGGATGAAAAGGAACACAAAGCGTCGCGCCCGTGGATAACTCGCGCCGAACCGATCCATCGACCGTCAATCCCTCCCTTTATCGAGCCTGACCAAGACCGGCACGGTCATAGGCCGTCAATCCGTCCCCCAATCCAACCCGCGCCGACCCTCCAAACAAGAAAGCCCCGCGTCCTGGGAGGACGCGGGGCTTTCTTGTTTGGTCGGGGGCCGCCGGTGCCGTTACGGGCCGATGGCATCGACCGGGGTCAGCGTCATCTCGCCGCCGAAGATCGAGGCGTTGGCGAAGCCATAGCCATGGGCGCACACCAGACTGACCTGGGCCTCGACCTCGGTGGTGAAGCGGTTCAGGGCGACCAGGCTCACGTTGGACAGATGCGACCAGTCGGAGGAGGTGTCCACGGTGTAGTACTCGGTCCCGGCCTGGGATTGGTTGTGCAGGAAATAGCAGCTGGCCCCGCTGTTGGGGGCGTAGGAATGCCCGTCGATCCGGGCGGTGATGAGATAGCTGCCGGGGGCGACCGTGGTGGTCAGCACGGCGACCGGCGTCCCGAAGCTGGAGGTCGAGCCGCCGGGGACGTTGACGCCGCCGCCATGGGTGTAATAGCCGGTGCCGGCATACGCGCCGGCGCTCAGGACCGCGGCCGCGACCGCGATGAAAGCCTTGCTCAGAGTGTTCATTGGATTCTCCCGCGTTTTTGGGGTTGGGTGGGTTCTGGCGACGGGGAGGACTATAAAGGAGTCCCAAAATCTAGGCGGTGATGTTTTACTGAGTAGGCATGTGAATATTAACGATACCCATGTGTTTTTATGACTGGACATTCCCCAACGGCCCGCGCCCTGGCCGTTCCAGGCGCATACCTTCCAGGCGGTGAAATCGGGCCTGCGGGCCTTTCCCACGCCCGCCCAACCTGTCAGCATGGCCCTTCCGTTCGTTCGTTGCCAAAACTATCGATAACGCAATCGAGGAGGAGCTATGTCCGAGGAAAACCAGAGCGTCGCGCCGATCCGCACCACGGGCGGCAAGTTGCAGGTGGCCGGGGTGGTGATCCTGGCCAGCGGGGTGGTCGCGTCGGTGGTGGGGGGTTGGTGGGGACCGGCCTTGCTGTTCCCTGGGGCGGTGATTTTCGCGTTGGGGCGGTTTATGGAGTGATCCGAATGCCGAAAAAACCTTTGTTTTGAAGGAGGTGCCGATTTTTTGGGTGTTTTCCCAAAAAATCGGCGGAAGCCCATCCGCGGCTCCGTCCCGCGCTTTCAAAAATCCCGGACGGTCGTTTGTCCGCCAAAACGGGTGGGCAAGCGCACCCTTTGCAAACTTATCCCGCCCCCGCTATCTTCCCTCCCGCCACGGCCAATCCCGTGGTCGGGATTGGCGTCCCGGAAGTCACAGACGCACAGCCGCCATCAATCTGCGGTTTTTGTGCGCGGCGTTCACGCATGTCTATTCCAATGATGTGGGCTGAACGCGGCTGCCTTCGGGCAGGCCGGTTCCTGTGTACCGGTACGCCAATCGCGTTCAGTCCCATCGCCTTATGATTGGCGTCGTTCGGAGATGGGCCTCAAACCCCTTTACACAGGCATCACCATGAACAGCACCGATCTCGTGCCGGTTTTCCCCGGCCAACTCAACGGCGAATCCGTCCAACTCGTCAATGCCCGCGACCTTCACGCCTTCCTCGGCGTGGCCCGCGACTTTTCCAACTGGATCAAGAAACGCCTCAAAGATGGCGGTTTCATTTCCAATCAGGACTACGTGGAGGTTTTCGCCAAATCTGGTGAAAACCCCCTCGGGGGCCGCCCACCTATCGACTACCACCTCACCCTCGAAACCGCCAAGCACATCGCAATGATGGAGCGCAACGCGAAAGGCCATCAGGTCCGAACCTACTTCATCGAATGCGAACGCCGCGCCCAGTCCCGCCTCCAGAACCCCTTCACCGACGAACTCCAATCCGCCATCAACCAGGAAGCCCACACCCTGGCCCTCAGGAGCTTCGGCCCCATCCGCGCCGCCCTCTCCGAACTGGCCCGCCAACACCTGGAACGCGGCGAATCCCCGCTGGAGGTCGTCGGGCGCGTGCGCAAGGGCTTCCCAGGCGTCGGCGACATGCTGGTGATCCAGGCCGCCGAACTCTGGCAACTCACCTCCGCCCTGGCCGGTTGCGCCGCCGCCCTGGAAGGGCCGATGGACGCCCTCCACAGGCTCGAAGCCCGGACCGGGCGCGACTGGTATCCGAAATAGGCGGGGCACAAAAAAAGCCGCTCGCGCGGCTTTTTCGCGCCGGGACGGCTTCAGGCGGCGGTCATCGCGCCCAGCAGCGCGAAGGCCGCGATCCAGCCCAGCGCCATGGTGAAACCCCAAACCAAACCCTCGCCCACGGTCTTCAACAACTTGCCCATGATCGCCTCCGCTGGAATGTATATGCAGGAAAAAAACGGTACGTCACCGCCCCGCATCATAGGGGCGGCGGCGGTACGGGTCAACGCGGCGGCGGGTCAGGAAGCCTGGGCGGCCTGGGCGGCGGCCCGCTTGGCGCGGTCGCGCTTCACGATGTCCAGCACCGTGTCCTTGCTCAGGTTGAGCTGGCGGGCGATGCGCCGGTAGGAATAGCCGCTGGCGACCAGCCCCAGCACCTTGGGGGCCAGGAATTCGGAGGTCTGCCGCGGTTCGGAGAACACTTGCTTGTAGACGTTGCCGGATGGGCGGCGGTCGGAATCGACCAGTTTGCCGTTGAACACAAAGGCCGAGAAATCGGGGCAGGCCAGGCCGGAAGCGCAGGTCTTGCGGCTCGGGCAGGCGTCGCAGGGCGCCTTGCCGGGCTGGGAGGAGAGTCCGGGGATGGACTCACGGCCCGTGTCCTGCTTGAAAGCCTCGGTATCGACGTAGACTTCGGCGATTTGGAACATGCGTCATACCCTGCTCGGTGCGGTGCGGATTCATGGGGCCATCGTTAGGGGGCCGGGGTCGGGGCGGCCGCCGGGGAAGCGCCGGGGGGCGGTCCAACCGGGCGGCTTCGGGGGTGAGTGTATCCGCTGCCGCCGGATGGAAGCTGTGAACTAGATAGCTGGACATTTGTGATTTTTTACCGTCCGCGGCGGCGGTTTCCGCGCCGCCACGGACCGCCGGTTTCAGTCTAGCCGCTCGGCGCGGCCCGTGGCCGCCGAGCGCAAGGCGGCCCCGACCAGGCGGCAATTGGCCTTGGCGTCCGCCAGCGCCAGGGCGGGCGTCCGGCCCTCCAGGACGCAATCGGCGAAATGCTCGACCTCCAGCCGGAAATGGTTGGCCGGGGCCAGCCGTTCCACGCCCTCGCGGCCGTCCTCGGTCCACCAGGAAACCACCGGCGTATCGCCCGGCAATTGCCACACGGTATGGCACTTGGCCCCGCCCTGGGTGCCGATGATCTCGTATTCCGAGCGCCTGGCCCGCTCGAAACTGAAATCGAACAGCCCATGCCGCCCCCCGCCGAAATCCACCACCCCGCTCATGCCGGTGTCCGCGCCGTGCGCGTTGTGGTGGGCCAGGGCGGCCACGGCCAGCGGCGGCGTGTCGAGGTAGGTCCGCAGCGAATGGATGGCGTAGCAGCCGATATCCCACATCGCGCCGCCGCCCTGTTCGGGGGGGCGGTCGATCCGGTACATGCGGGCCGGGCGCATGGTGAAAGAATAGGTGGCGCGGACGCTGCGGATATCGCCCAGGACGCCCGCGTCGAGCAAGTCGCGGATGCGTCGGTGCTGGGGATGGAAGCGGTACATGAAGCCTTCCATCGCCACCAGGCCGCGTTCCAGGGCGGCCCGCTCGATGGCCTCGATATCGGCCACGCGCAGGGCCATGGGTTTCTCGCACAGGAGGTGCTTGCCGGCTTCGAGGGCTTTCAAACCCCATTCGGCGTGTTCCTGGTTGGCGAGCGGCAGGTAGACGGCCTCCACCGCCGGGTCTTCCAGCAGGGGTTCCAGGGCGTCGTAGGTTTTCGCGCCGTGGCCGGGGGCGTAGCGGGCCAGGCAGGCGGCGGCCGCGCCGGGGCGGCGGCTGGCGATGGCGGCCAGTTCGGAATTGCGGGCCTCGACGATGGCGGGCAACAGGCGTTCGTTGACCCTGGCGGCACCGAGGATGCCCCAGCGGAGTTTGCGGGTGGGTTCGGACATGGGGATGGCCTCCGGGTGGGTGTTGCGGGGCGACAGCCTAGCGCGGAGGGATGGAGCGGCGCCAGCGGCGGGGGCGAAAACCGGACTTGACCTTTAAATGATAACCATTATCATTTGTACACCGCCCCACACACCGGAAGACCCCATGAACGCCATGCCGACACGCCCCGCCGGGACCGGACAGGCCGCCCCGCTCGACCCTTCGTTGCAACCCCTGCGTTTCCTGCTGATGCGCTACGCCCGCTCCCCCTCGGCCTCGACGGCGGGCAGGATCGCCGATTGCGTGGACGGCCTGCTGGCCGGTGGGGATGGCCGGGTGCCCCGCCGGGAGCGGTGCACCTACCGGCGGATGCGGGCCTATTGGCGGCTGGTCGAGCGCCTGGGGTGAAGCCATGAAGAAAACCTGCCGCGTCCAGACCCTCGCCAGCGAAAGCGGGTGTTCGGTCGATTATTGCCCCGGTTGCGACGCCTTCCACGTGAAGGTCGGTTTCGCCACCCTGAATTTCAATCCCGAAGGCTTCGCGGTCCTGGCGGCGACGCTGGGCGCGGCCCTGGCGCGGTTCCAGGGCCAGCGGCGGCGGGAGGCGCAAGAGGGTGTCCAGGAAGGGCCGGGGGGTGGGGTGTTCCACTGAATCGAAGCTAGGCAGTAGGCAGCGTGCCCGTCCCCGGCGTGCCGGGGCTGGGATTCCGCCCGGCACCGTGCCGGGCTTTTTTTGTGCCCGGGGGGTCGGCGGCGGGCAAAAAAAGGGCCGGTTCCCAGGGGGAGGGGGAACCGGCCCGACACAGAGGCCTAGGGGATATCAATGAACGATGAGGCGCTAGGTTAGCCGGGCCTTCCTTAAAAGCGCCTTAAAAGCCCCGTAGGCACGCGATCCAAGCTCAGGCCACCCTGAGCCAGCCCTTGCGCCCGGCGTGGTCCCACGCGCCGGTCCTGCGGCCCTGGGCGTCGCGCACTTCGACCCGGCGGTTGCCGGGCAGGAATACCGGCCTCGACCGGTGCAGGTAGATCACGGCGATGGCCCAGGCGGGCCAATTGAAGAACAGTTTGAACATGGCGGCGGGGCGGGGGGATGGGACCGCGATGGCGGACCCTTCGGTCCTAGTGTAGGCCATCCCCGCGCCGGGAAGCGGACGCAAAAAGGCCGGCTAGGTTACCCAAGCCGGCCTAGACGCATCCTTTGGCCTTCCCTGTGCCCGGCGCGCGCATCCATTGCGCATCCTTGCGGGGACGGGCGCATCATGCCCCAGGCGTTCCCCGCCGCCTATCCGCGATATCACCTATGGCCGGTGGCCGGGATCAGCTGCCTTCGCTGGCGAGCGCCGCCCGGACCTCGGCCTCGGCGGCCAACCAATCATCCATTTCGTGGCCCGGCTCGAAGCCCCTTTGCTCGGCCTTCAGATAGGCGCATTCGGAGATGCGCCGCATCAGTTCGGCCTCGAACGAAGGGCCGGGATCGTCCAGGGACGGTCGCGGGCCGGGGAAGAATTCCGACCGCGTGGCCGGCTGCGGGCTTGGGTTTGCCATGGCAATATCCACCGTGTTGAGGGTTCAAGACCGGCGAGGCCCGGAGCAAGCAAAAGGCCGGTCCCGGTTGCCCGGGCCGGCCTTTCCATCCTTGGGCCGCTTCCGCCTCCTGCGCGCATTCCCGTACCTCGGCCAAAGGGTAGGAATGTAGCGCGACGGTTCCATCTTCCCCGCGCCGCCGCGCCGGGCCAATACGGCGAACCACTTATTGCCAAGCATGGCGGGGTGGCGGTTTGTTGCCTCCCAGGCGTTCAGCGGCGGTCGCCGCCACGGGTGGGATAGCTGTAGATGGCGGGGCCGCTGGCCTGGTCCACATAGATGATTTCGGCCTTGGGCGCTGCGCGGACCGGGGCCGGGTTGGCCGCGGCGGCTTGGGTTCCGGGGGCGGTTCCGTCCTGGGCGGAGGCGGTTTGGGCGGCGATCAGGGCGGCGAGGGCGATGTAGGCGCGGACGTTCATGGGGGGGCTCCTGTGCTGGTGGGATGGGGACCGCCGGGGCGGCTTGGGGCACATTCTGGAGAAGCCGGATTTATAAATAAAATCGTTTGTTTTTATTTTAATAATCGTTTTTAGCTATCGAATAGCCCGGTGGCCAACCGCGGGTCTTCCGGAGGACGAGTCCGGGCTTGCCGCCGCCGCCCAGGCCGGACCATCATCCCCGTCCCGGCCCGTCCCCGTGGCCTTCCGTTCCCGGCAAGTAGATGAACAATCCCCACGCCCCGTTCGATCCGAAATCGGAACCGGATTGCCCCCTGACCCTGCACGACGCCGTGGCACGGGTGTTGGACCGCCTGTCGGAGCGCGACACCCGGATCATCGCCCACCTGCCGGAAACCGGACTGGAAGAATTGAACCGCTACGAACTGGGGGCGGACATCCGCAAGCGGTTCGCGCTGTGGCGGGGCAACCGGGCCTTGATGGCGGCGTGCGGGGCGCTGAATCCGGAGGATGCGTCGCTGGAGATCATCCGGGCGGTGTGGGAGCGGCTGAGGGCGGGCTGAGCGCGGGCGACAAAAAAGCCGATAGGGGAGAGAGAGGGGACCCTATCGGCTTCCGGTCGTTGGGAGTCCGTTCCCCGGCAATCTGGGAAGGGTGCCTCCTCGAGGAACCTGATGCGCGGTTGGACCGTGGACGCACGGATAGGTTCCGCTGCCGGGGTTGTCCTGCGCGATCATGTAAACAGCCGGTCCCATCCACCCTCTACCGTCATGGCCGCTTGCCTTTCCCGGCCTTGGGCCGGGCCGGCGGCTCCGCTTTTTCGGCGGCGGTCAACAGGCTCCGGCAAGGGCTGTCCTGGCCCAGGCCCAGTTCCACCCAGGGCAGGATCGCCGCCGCCGGGGTCAGCACCGCCCCCAGGGCCACCGACGCGGCGGCGCGCGCCGCCAGCGGCAGGACTTCCGGGTGCCCGGACGGGCGCTTCAGCGTGCCATCGACCACCACCGGGGTGCGGGCGCTGAACACGCTGACATCCTTGGGATGGGCCAGGAACCTGAGATGCAGGGTCTCGTCGCGCAGATCGACCCGGCCCTCGCCCCTGACCTGGGTGTCGGTGGTGTCGAGCAGGAACAGCTGGGTCTGCATCACGCCGTCGCTCAGCATGAAATCGTTCACCAGGCAGCGCACCGGCATGGCGCGGTCGCGCCTCGTCGCCAGGATTTGCAGGGTCTCGGCGATATCCAGGCCGATCAATTCCATGATCAGTTCGCTGATGCGGCCCGACTCCATCAGGACCGTGATGCCGCCGTCGGCGTTGGCGGCCATCTCGGCCACCGAGTTGCCCACCGTGTCCACCGCCACCCGGCCAAAGAACGTGCCCGAACTTTCCGGCGCGAAGCGGGTTTTCGCCAGCAGGCGCTGGAACGGCACCTGTTCGATCCGGCTCCTGAGCCGGGTCTTGATCCGGTAGCCGCGGGCGTCGAGCATGATCGAGGACGCGATCTTGCCCAAACCGATGCTGGCGTTGGCCGGGTCCAGGGTCAGGACGCCATGGTCGAGCCGGACGTGGGCCGACACCTGGTCCACCGGCATCATCGGGGTCACGATATTGGCGCTGCGGAAGCGGATATCGGCGTCGGCCACCCGCAGCCCCTTCACATCGTAGGATTCGTCCGGGAAGAAACGCGGGCGGGACGGGGCGTCCGGCCTGGGATCGGCCCCGACGAAACCGGCCAGGTCGCGGAAATCCAGCCGTTTCGACACCAGATCGCCGTCCAGCAAGGGCCGTCCTTCACGCAGGGTGAACATCAAGCCGCCGGCCAGATCGCTGCCGCCGAGTTTCCCCTGGAAATCCTTGATCCGCCAGCGTTCGCCGTCGCGGTCGACGGTGCCGGAGAAACGATAGGGCGGGGTGCGCGGTATCCACAGCTCGGTGAAGGGGCGGAACACCGAGAGGTCCGGCCCGTGGGCCTCGAATTTGAGATCGGGACCGCCCAGCCGCAGGGGTTCCTGGAAACCGCCCGCCACCTTGGCCCCGGAAGCGCCGTAGGCCGCTTCGATTTCCACCGGGAAGGGCTTGTCCCGGTCCCACAGGGTCAGGATCGAACCACCCCGCGCATCCAGGGTGAAACGCTCGTTCTTGAGGCTGCCCTGGCCCTTGAGCTTCAAGGACTGTTCATCCGCGGTCCCCGCCGCCGTGGAAATATCCAGGTCCAGCGCGGTGTCGTTGGCGGCGTCGTCGAAACGGACCCGGCCCTCCTCGATCACCAAGCGGTCGATCTTGGGGAACCAGCGCGGGTTCATCGGTTCGGATTGGGCGGGTGGCGGCTTGAACTCCCAATTGGCCCGGCCTTGGGCATCCTTTTCCAGGTAGAGCCGGGGCTTCACGATGCGGATGTCCGGCAACACCAGATGGCCCTTGAACAAGTCGGGGATGCGCAGGGAAACCTCGGCCCGGTCCAGGCTGAACATCTCGCTGTGGCGGCCCCAGGGCGCGTCGGCCAGGACGATATCGGCCACGCCGAGCCGGGGCGTCCACGACCAGGCCACCGTCAGCGGCCCCCGGATGGCGAACTCGCGGCCCAGCTTGGCGCTGACCAGCGAACCGATGGGGCCGCGCAGCCGGTTGAGGTCGAAGAACAGCACGAACAGGACCAGCGCCAGGATCGAGACGCCCAGCGCGATCCCGGTCCATTTGAGGATTTGGCCGGACACGGTGCGCCCGGCCCGCCTGGGAGCGCTGGACGGATAGCCGAGCGCGCTATTCATCGCGGTCCACGCGCAGCGGACCGCCCACGGCGATGGGGCGGCATGGTCCGGCTAGGCGGGAGGCCCGGAGGGACGCGGTGCCGCGCCATACCCGTCCGGCTCCGGACCGGATTCCGCCGCCGCGGCGGCGGGTGGGCCGGCCGGCCGCCGTCCCCCTGGATTCACCGGCAGGCCGGCCCCGAGGGCGGCCCCGAGGGCCAGCCCCAAAGCGCCCACCACCAAGGGTTGTTCTTCGACGAAATGGCGGGTTTGGCGTTGGAGCCGCTGGCCGGTTTTGCGGGCGTAGCGGCCGGCCTGCCCCATCGTCCCGCCCAGGACGGCGGCGGCGCGGCGTTGGTCGTGGCGGCGTTCGACCGGCATCTTGGTGTCGGTGCCTTCCGCGCCGATGGCGGGATGGGCGTGCCAGCCCGCGCCGCCGCCGTTCAGGCGGCGTTCCCGGCCCAGGCGGCGCTCGATCAAGCCCGCGCTGACCGGGCCGTAGCGCCGGGCCGGGTCGGGCGCGGCACCCACTCCCATGCCCGCCGCCACCAGCCACACCAAACCCACGCCGATCAAACCGACCGGCAGCGGGTGGTCGCGCACGGTGCCGATCCAATCGGTGCCGGGTTGGCCCGAGTGCGATTCCAGATAATCCAAGGCCTGGTCCATCAACTGGCCGGGCGAGAGCTGGCGCTGGATATCGCCCAGGGTGCCGGCCATCTCGTTGCGGGTGCGCTCGATATCGCTTTCGAGCTGTTCGGGACTGGGGGTTGCTTGATGGGCGTCCATGGTCGCGCTCACAGGTTCGACAAGCGGTCTTCCAGCCAAGCGCGGTGCCTGCGCTCGTCGGCCAGATTGCCGGTCAGGGTGCTTTGCAGGTGGGGCGCGAGGTCGTCGCGCTCCAAGGCTTGCGCATAGGCTTGGTGGGTGTCGTCCTCGTTGGAGCGCATGGCCGAGAGGATGCCGATATCGCCGACCAAGCCGCCGATGATGACCTTGCCCTGGGTCAGCACCGCCTTGAAATCGGCCGCGTTGGGGGGGCGCTGGCCCATGCCGCGCAGAACGTGGCCGAGTTCCTGGATATGGCGCAGATGGTCGTTCATGAACTGGCCGAGCTGGTCGCGGGCGACGGGATCGTCCAGCCGCCGGATGGCCGCCTCGTAGGCCGCCGTCGCGTCGAATTCCAGTTCCACCAGGTGGTTCAAGGTGTCGATCACCGAGCTTTCCGTGCCGATCAAGGTCGCCATGGGCGCTCCTCCCTATTTGAACTGTTCCTTCAGCAGCTCGGAATCGCGCCGCAGGGATTCGCCGCTGCGGCGGGGCGCGAGGTCGCCCAGTTTCAGGTTATGGCGGCCCCACAGCAGGAGTCCGGCTCCCGCCGCCGTCAGCGCGAGGCCGACCAGCAAGGGCGATAGCCAGGGATAATCCAGCGCGGCCGCGCCCAATAGCTGGTTGACGCCCGCCACCCAGGCCAGGGCCAGGATCAGGATGCCGACCAGCAGCAAGCCGCCGCCGATGGCGATCCCGCCCGCGCCCGCCTTGGCGCCGGCCAGCTTGGTCGCGATTTCGGCCTTGACCAGTTGGGTTTCCTGGCGCGCCAGGGTCGAGAATTCGCGGCTCAGGTCGGAAAACAGATGCGCCAAGGAAAATTCCCGCTTGGCCGGGGTGTCGTCGGGGCTCATGGCTGGGGTGCCTCGCAAGTTGTGGATGGCCGGGCCGGATTCAAAAGGGGCGGTCCGGGGCGTCCGGGGTGGAGGCCCGCGCCGTGGCCTTGAGGTACCGCGCCAGCAACACCCCGGCGGCGACGCTGCCGCCGAAGAACAGGCCCGGATGCTGGCGGGCATAGTCCTCGACCTGCCCGAGCAGGGCGCGGGCGTCTTGTTGGCGCAGGTTCCCGGCGATCCGGTCCAGCGAATCCGCCGCCCGGCCCACCCATTGGGCCGGGGCCGGGCGCTGTTCCGAGCCTAGGTTCTGGGCGGTGCGGCGCAGGGCATCGACCATGCCGCCGAGTTCGGCGGCGGCGGCTTGCCGCTGGCCCTCGAACAAGGCCGCGCCGCGCTGCCGGGCCTCGTCGGCCAGACGCTGGGCTTGCTGCTTGATTTCGGAAGCCGCGCCCTGGGCTTCCCGCCAAGCTTCGGCCCCGGCGGTGCCGCCGCCGGGGTCCGCCGTGGTTCCGGTATTCCTGTGGATCATGGGGGTTCCCCGGTTGCCAATACCGCTCTCGTCCAATACATACCCCAGGCCATAAGCCCGGAATAATCCCACCGCAAAACCATGCGCCAGCCAAAAACCGCTGGATAAAAAAGCAGCGCTCAGAACATATCCAAGCGCTGTAGCCTTCGCCAATGATCTACTCAGATGGAACACGTATCCATTAGGATAGGGCGGCGGGCCGGGCTTCCCTGCCCCGCTCGCTCCCGGACCTATCGCAATCGGTCAATGCTTGATAGTCCAGTTGAAGTTATCGACCTGCCGCTCGGCCTCGTCGCGGGCCAAGCCATAACGTTCCTGGAGCAATCCGACCAGCTTTTCGTGTTCGCCGGCCACCTGTTCCAATTCATCGTCGGTCAAACGGCCCCATTGGGCTTTGACCGAACCTTTGACCTGATGCCATTGGCCTTTCACAACATCCCAATTCATAACCGGTCTCCTGGAGTATCTATTGATCGTCGAATATTCTTTCGACCGGAGGGAACCGCTAAAATTGCATCCATTCCGGTCCCCGGAAATACCTAAGTATGTTTACTAGATGATTCCACGGGGCTGGAAGGGTTTTATCCCGGATGGGATTCAGAATCGCTGCGTTCCAGGTGTTGGCGGGCCAGTTCGGAGAGGGCGGCGCGGATGGGGCCGAAGCTCCTGAGGACCAGGGTGTGGGCTTCCTGGTTGATGGCGGATTGGAGTTCGTCGGTGAGGAGGTTCTGGGCGCGGGACTGGGCGGTTTCGCGCAGGCGGCGTTCGCAGTCGATGAAGTAACGGCGGGCTTGCCGACCCTTCGCGTTGCGCTCGACCATCGCCGGTTCCTTCGCGGTGTCCAGGGTGACGTGATAGTCGGTGCGGGGGCGTCCGCGTCCCTGATTTTTATTTTTTGAGGAAATGCTCAAAAAATCGATGCCTTCCTCAAAACCATATTGCTCGATGCGCTCCTTGAACCAATTAACGAATTCATGGCCGCTTTCAAGGAAGTGATGGAGGTCGCGGGCATCGACGAATTGGACGGTTTGCCCGTTGAGTTCGCCGGTGAAGACCGGCACGAGATCGGTGCTGTGCATGATTACATCTCTCGGTGATAGGCAAGAACCTACCTCCGAATGATGCCAACCATGGGGAGGTAGGACTGAACGGAGTTGGCATTACCGGAGATGCTACGGCCAGCCTTGTGGCTGCTCCGCCCACCCGACTTTTCCATTTTAGGCCGGTTCCGAGTCCGGTTCATCCGGTCCGGGGGCGGTGGGCGGGACGATGTAGTCGTCGCCATCCACGACGTGGAATTCGCAGCGTCCGTTGCGGGTGCGGTAGACCTTGCCGACGGGGTCGCCCTTGTAGCCGAAGTTGGGGTTGAGACGGAAGGAGAAGGAACGGGCTTGTTTGGGGCCGCGGATGAGGATGCCTTTCTTTTCCAGCAGCGCCACGTACTTGGAAACATCCTGCTTGTGCAGTTTCAGTTTGTTGGCGATCTCGACCTGGGGGATGTGTATGAAATTCTCGAAGTCGAGGTGCGCCCACAGGTAGAGCAGGACTTTGAGGGATTTGCCCGTCAATTCATCGTCGGTCGCCAATTGGATCAGTGCGTCTTGGGCCAAGATGAACCACCTGTCCCCATAGCATTCCTTGATGGTGTTAAAGCCATGCCCGAGGGAATCTAAGGCTTCGAGCGCCGCCGCTTCTTCCACGCCCCTGAAAAACTCTCCGACCCGGCGTTCCGACGCCTCAGCCAACGCTGACAAAAGCCGCTTTTCGCTGGCGTGATAATCGCCGTGTGGCTCGGTGTAGAAGGCTCCTTTCACCGATAGGCCCAGCGCCGCTGCCGTGGCCTTGTGGGTTTTGCAGCGCTTGAAAACGTCCCGGCTCTTGCCGCCCTTCACGAAGCCATTGCTGAACAGTACGACATAGCAGTATCCCGTTTCGGTGTTCATCCCGGAGGTTCCTGTTGTGGGCCAAGGAGAGCTTTGGATTCTATCGAAGGCCGCGGCTTGCGTGGGGTTCTGCCGGAAGCGGCAGCGGACGGAGGCGAGGGGAACCACCGACTGGACTGGTTTTTACTGGTTGAACTCATGGCCGACATGTCCGCGCCGCAGGGCGCCCCCGGCGCGCGCGGATCACTTGAGCCGGATATCGTTTTTGACGGTTTTCACCCCGGCAACGCCGCGGGCGACTTCCACCGCCTGCCGGATTTCGCTGCGGGAACCGACGAAACCGCTCAATTGCACCACGCCCTTGAAGGTTTCGACATTGATATCGCCGGAACTCAGGCCCGGCGAATTGAGCAAAGCCGCCTTCACCTTGGTGGTGATGGCGCTATCGTCGATATATTCCCCGGTCCCCTCGGATTTCTGGGTCGGGGCGCAACCCGGCATAGCGGCCAGCCCCAGGGCCAGCAATAAGGCGGAACATAATCCAGCCCAGGTTTTCATGCGGAGACCTCCCATGCCAAACCGACCCCGGCCATCCGGGGCATCGCCCTAGGTTTTGACCGTGGTTTCGCCCGAGGTCGAAATATCCTCCGCGTTGGCCTGCTCGAAAATATCCTTGGCCTTATCGCGGGCCTCCGAGCTTTCGGTATGCACCGAAATCAAGGCGTTGCCGCCCTTGATCTTGCCCTCGTAGCGCTTGGCCTCGTATTCGGGTATCCCCATCCCGATCAAAGCCCCGGTCAAACTCCCGGCGGCGGCCCCGACGGCCGCCCCGCCCAAAGCGCCCATGATCGGCCCGGCGGCGATCAAGGGACCGACCCCCGGTATCGCCAAACTCCCGATACCCGCCAGCCA
Organism: Methylomagnum ishizawai; assembly: GCF_019670005.1. NCBI lineage: Bacteria > Pseudomonadati > Pseudomonadota > Gammaproteobacteria > Methylococcales > Methylococcaceae > Methylomagnum > Methylomagnum ishizawai. The sequence goes on from NZ_AP019786.1 coordinate 41,951, forward strand.
GCCCAGTATCGCGCCGACGCTCATGCCGGCCCCGCCGCCGATGGTCGCGCCCTCGGGTGCCTTGGTATGTTTCTCGTGGGCGAAATCCTGGGTGCCGGATTTATCCGGGAATAGCACCGAAATATCGTTATTGGAGAATCCGGCCAGTTTCAGCCGGTCCACGATCAATTCCGCCTGTTGCATATCCTGGGCGATGCAATATACCGCTTTCTTCATGATGGCGATCTCCTGGGGGCCGTTAAGGCGACTTGGGTTCGAGTTGGTTGTCCACTTGCTTCACGCCGCGGGTCTTCTCGGCGATGGTTTGCAATTTGGCTTTCTCGGCGGGGTTTTCCACCGGGCCGCGCAAAGTCACGAGGCCGCCGCGCACGATGATCTTGGCGTTATGGGCATCGACGGAAAGGGACTTGTCCTTGACCACGGTTTTGCGGATCGAGGCGGCGAGGTTGCGGTCGGCGCTGGATTCGTTTTGGTCTTCCGGCGTGACGGTATTGCCGCCTTGGTCGCGGGTGTTGCGTCCGCTGTTTTCTTGCGGGGCGGGTTGGGCGGCATGCCCGGACCGGGCGGTAGCGAAACCCAGGGTCGAAACCACCGCCAGGGTGGAGAGGAATAGGCTGAATCCTTTCGGCATAAATGGCTCCTGATCCTTGGCGTTCCAGCGTGCTGATGATAGGGGGCCGAAGATAGGCCGGGAATCCGGTGGAGTCTGTACGCTATCGCACAGACCTCCGGCACCGGGAATCCCCCAGGGGCTCAGCCCGGCCCGAATAGGTTATTGCCGAAGATCAGCCATAGCACCAACAGCACGCCCACCGGCACGCCCATGGCGTATAGGACCAAATAAGCCACCCGGCCCTGTTCGGCCCAGGGTGGATGGGGCGGATGCCTGAGCTTTTTCCACATGGAAACCCCCGCCGCCGTCACAGGCGGGTTGGGTTGGCCGGGGATTGGTAAGGCCGGTAATAGTTATTCACCTGGGCCATCCAATGGGGGTCGGCCATATCCGGCCAGGCGTCCTTGTCGAAACCGGGCGCGTTTTCCAAGGCCGCCGGATCGACGCCCAATTCGAAGCGCTTATTCACCGTGTCGAGCTTCAAGGCGTTCCAGGGCACGGCGAACAGCTTTTCCCCGATACCCATCAGGCCACCGAAGGACAAGACCGCGTAGGCCACCGAGCCGGTGCCCATATCCAGCATGATTTCCTTGATGTCGCCCAGGACCTCGCCTTTGGCGTTGCACACATCGTCCCCGATCAAGGTATCCGCCCCCATCAGTTTGGGGCCGGGTCCGGTCGATTTGTACATGCCATAGGTATCGCGTTCTTCGTAATTCATAACCACCTCCCGTCGCGACCGTAATCGATGAGAATCCCGCCGTCATGGCCGGGTTTGGTGCCGGCCAGCGATTACTTTTGAAAATACCGGATCGGCGCGGGTTTTTCGGTTGGGCAGCGCACATAGTGGGGAAACTTTCCAGGGGGATAGGGATTTCCACTTGGGCGGGCCGGGCTATTCCTCCGCCTTCGGTTGCCAATCGCCGGTTTCCGCGTCCTTTTCATAGCGCTTGCCGACCGTGCTCCAGGCGACTTTGTGGGCGCGTTCCTCGTCGTGCCCATATTCGGCCCAGGCGTGGTTATAGGCGGCCCGGTAAATCTCCTGGGCGTGCTTGGGGAGGCGGGCGCGGACATTCCCCGGCAGGTCGTCCAAATCCTTGTAGGGCATATGGCCTCCGGCGCGGCGGGCTCAGGGCAGGGGATGGGAACCCGCCATCTGGCGGCAGCTCTGGGCGCAGGCCCGGCAGGCCGCGACGCAGCGCTCCATGCCGCCGATGCGTTCGCAATCGTGGGCGCAGGCTTCGCAGACCTCGGCGCAGAGCCCGCACAGGCGGTGGTGGAACCTGACGCCGGACAACATGAAGTCCGCCGAGAGCCGGCACAGCTGGGCGCAACCCAGCATGAGGCGGAAATGTTCGGGGGCCACGTGTTCGCCGCCGGTTTCCAGGCAATGGTTCATGGCGGTTTCCAGGCAGATTTGGTGGCAATGGGCGCAGGCGTCGATACAGGCCCGCGTGGCTTCTTCCATCATCGCGTTGGTGGCTGGCATGGGACGGCCCTCCGGTTTTGGGGAAAAACGCGATTTAGCCTGGGAAACGGGGCGGGGGTCGGTGCGGTGGCGCACGTAGGGGGTTCATCCGCCCATCAGGTTTCCGCCTTCCGGCTCAGCCTGCGCCTCACATCGTCCCAGGATTCGCCGGGCCGGGCGTGCTTCTCGATTTCTTCCCGCGTGATTTCATGGGGTTGCGGCTGCTTGGGCTGTTGTGGCTTGGGTTGTTGCCATTTGGCGGCGAAGCCCAGGAATGCGCGGTCGTAATCCTGGGCGGGGCGTTTTTTCCCCGCGGCCCAGCCATCGAAAGCCTTCTTGCAAACGTAGGGATCGAGGTGCGGATAAAGCTCGCGGAACCTCCCGATGGTCGCGGGGCTCAATTCGGGCGCTCCGGCGGGCGGAGCGTTGGCGGTGGGCGTACCGTCGGCCAGCGGGGTTTCGTCCTTGAATTTGAAGGCGAATTCCAGCTTCTCCACCGAACGGCCTTTCTTGATGGTCTTCCACTGGATATCCAGCTGGCTCTTCTTGCGGAGTTCCTCCACGGCGGGATCGATGACCCGGGCTTTCAAATTGGAGAAGCGGTCGTATTGCTGCTCAAGCTCGAGCCATGTCTTGAAGTCTTCGAGCAGGACGGTTAACCGCCCGGTTTTCTTGTATTGCACGAGGAACTCGAACAAACGGATCGAGTAGGTCGAGCGCAGATTGGCGATTTGCTCAAGCTGGTAGGAGGTGAAGCGCTCGCGCAGCAAGCTGAGATAGGGCGCTATGTCGTAGCTGAAGCGTAATGTTACCCGGCTTTCGCCATTCTCATATTTGACGTAGGAGACCCAGCGGAAGCGCTCCCGCGCCTTGCCGTCATAGGTTCGGATATCGCGTTCGTACAGGGTGGTGGCGGCGTCTTCCAACTCCCGGTAGGCGTTTTTCATATCCAGCGAGAACATCGCGGCGAAGTCGGCCACGTTCACCGTGAACAAGGCATCCTTGGGCAAGGGCTGGCGGGAGTCCAGTTGCGCCACGCAGCACAGGACCAGGCGTTGTTCATTCAGGGTCAGGCGGTAACTGGCTTGTATCAAGGCATTCGCCTTGGTCACAACGAAACCTTTCAGTTCGGCCATCCTTTCCTCCAGCGATTTATTTTGCTACATAAAAAATTATTGTAGCAAAATAATGGATAACTCCGTGGATATCTTTGTGGAAAGGTTGTGGATAGCACCGTATTTTTGTAGCAGTTCACCGTATTTTTATAGGCGCTCAACCATGATTTTGTAATCGTTCGCCGTATTTTTGTAGCAGTTCGACCGGCGGAAAGCTTGCCGGTCGCGGGTTCCAGCGCCGGAAAACAAGGAGAAAAACAGGTTGAAAAAAGCGCGGCGCAGGCACCGTATTTTTGTAGCAATTGGCCGGGATTGGATCGAGGGCAACGCCCCGGAAACGGCGGCGGAGGATAGAGGCGGGCTAGCGTGGATACGGGTGCGACCGAAGCCACGACGGGAACGGAATCAGGGATATTCCGCCACCCAACGCCCCAACGCGGCGGCCGGATGGTAGCTGACGGAATAGCGCCGCTCGGCGCTGTCCACGAACCCGCCATGCGCCGTGACCGGACCTTCGCCCGGCACGGCGTTACGGCGGTCCCGGCATGGACGGCAACGCCCACAAACCCGGATGCCCTGGGCCGGGGTGGCCAATTCGGCGGCGGGCTCCTGTGCCATGGCCGGTGTTGTCCCTCAGCCGTCCTTGGCCCGTTGTCCTGAACCGAAGACCTGCCGCCGCAGGCCGGGACTCACCCCCAGGGCGATGCCCGCCACCAGGGCCATCAAAGCCAGATCGCGGGCCTTAATGCGGTTCTCGCCGAGCAACTCGGCGGCGGCGGCCCCCAGCAGGCCGGCCGGATGGCCGCTGTGTCCATGGAGTTCATGGGCGGGATGCGGGACCGGGGCCGACCGCGCGGCCTGGTCCGGCCCCCGGACGACGTGGACGGCCCACAGCAACATCAGCGCCGCCGCCAGGATGGCCAAGCCCCCCACCACCCCACCGGCCAGCCAGGGCGGCCAACCCGCCCGCAGCGAGCCATAACCCCCGGCGATGATCGCCGCCAGCCCTTCCAGCGCCGCCAGCAGGGCGAACAAGGCCAGCCCCGCGCCCAGCAGGGAACGCGACAGGCCGTGCCGCAGCCGGTCCTTCCCGGCGTTCAACCATTCCGCGAGCAGGGTTTGCGACATGGCGACCGTCAACGGCGGTTGCCGAGCAGGCTGCCGATGGCGAAACCGGCCCCCAGCGCGAAAAACACGCTGCTGATGGGCCGGGCTTCGATGTAATGCTCGAGGTTCTCATGGACGGCGCGGACCCGGTGGCGGGCTTGGTCGTAGACCGCCCGGCCCTGTTCCGCGCCCAGGTCCTTGACGGCGGTCATCAGATGGCCGAGATCGGCTTTCAGGGTGGATACCTCTTGCTGCAATTCCGCGCTCATTTGCTCGGTGGCCGTGGGCATGGGGGTTCTCCTGGATCGAACTGGTTTGGACTGGAATGCAATGCAACGATATGACATGACATGGCATAACGTGGCATGGCATGGAAGGATACCCGGACCCCGCGGGCTTCCGCCGCGACCGGACGGGACCGGGTGGGACGGGAGCCGGATCGCTCCCGCCGCAGGAACTCGCCGGCTCAGTGGTAGGAACGGCTGCCCACCAGGGTGCCGATGGCGAAGCCGGTGCCGAACGCCATCAGCACGCTGCTGATGGGCCGGGACTCGATGTAATGGCCCACTTGTTCCTGGGTCTGGACCGCCTGGCCCCGCACCGCGTCGCCCGCGTCCTGGGCGCGGGAGTAGAGTTGCTTGCCCTGTTCCACGCCCAAATCCTTGAGCGTGGTCATCAGTGTGCCGAGGTCGCCCTTGATGCTGGCGATATCCTGGCGCAATTGGCCCACGTCCGTGCCCACGTTTTGCATTTCAGCCATGACCGTTTCTCCTTGGTTGAAGGCCCGGCGGGGATGCCGGACCGGGTCCATGGCGGCGGGGAAGATGACCCGCCCGCGCCGCGCCACGGTGCCCTGGGGCACCGACGAGGCTTCGACCCCGCGCCCGCCGCCAAAGTTGCCGGGTCCGGCACCGATGTTCGGTGCGGTCCGCGGGAATCAGGAACCTTGCGTATGGCGGCGGGCCGGCCTTTGGGTCGCCGTTCCCGGCGAGGAGCCGCGCCTGGGCAAAGGCACACCCGAGGGGCCGGGCGGCCCGGCATAGGGTATGTGGCGGGGTATAGGGATAACCCATCGCCCTATGGGTATTTACCTTATAGGGAAACGGAAAGCTGGTTCCCGCAGACCTCGGCCATTTTACCCGCCGCCGCCGCGATTTTATTGGCGCAAAGATGGGCTTGCTCGGGGTCGTTGAAAAAGCCGATGACAACCCCGGCGGTCTGGTGGAAATAACCGGTCGAAGAGCGGATTAATTCGGCGATTAAAGCGTTCATAATAAGCTTCCTGGCTATCGGTAAAAGGCCGCTCGATCATCCTTTCGAGTGGCCGGTACGCCTTGGGGTGAATATGGCGCGGACGGGCGGGTAAGATTTACGACCGTTGTAATCGGTTATTTATCCGGGTTCGGTGCGGCGGCGTACACATAACCGCGCCGCGAAGATACGCGCGGCCCCGGCGCAACCCATCCGGCGGTTCGCGCCGGTATCGGGGCGCTTTCGCGCTTGCCGCTTTGCGGACACCGGCATAGGATTTCCCGGACACGAAAAAGGGCGCCGACCCCGCCAAGAGTTGCGCCCTTCCTCATTGCCTTTCAACCAAGCCCACCTGGGGAAGGCCCGATCTATGCCCGCCACCCGCGAAGGAGTACCAAGCAATGGCCGATGATACCTCAAACCCCTCCCCCAGTCGCAATCTCCAAACCTTCCTCGCGGCGGAAAAAACCGAAGCCGACGGCAAGCTGAGCCTCTTTGGCCGGGTCGCCGTGGACGCCGACCGGATGCAGGGCAAAATCCCGCGCTTCCACGAAGGCATGACCCTGGACGACGCCGTCCTCATCACCGGGCTTCCCAGGGAGGAAGCCGCCCGGCGCATCCAGGAGATGCGCGGCCACGACCACCCTGGGCGCTACGCCGCCACCCGGCTCGCGGTCGGCGCGGGCGAGCGCTTCCTGGCTGGACGGGACGCCGCCCCGGAGCCGGAGTGGCACGCCGACGGCGGTTCCGATGTCCACGCCAACCCGCCGGCACCGGCCACCACGGCCAAGGTGATCCGGTTCCCCTTGCCCTTTGGCGAGGATACCCGCGCCGTTTCCAATCCCCTGGCCCGGTGCGCCTTGTTCGCCGCCGTCAAGGAGCGGGCCTATTTCCGGGATTATGTCGTGGTGGGCATGGTGGCGGGCGTGAAGGTCGAGTTTTGCGGCGAGCAGTTCAACCAGGACGACCACGACACTTTTTTGCAACTGGTGAAAATGGCCCTGCACCAACCCTACGGGGCGGAGGTCGTGCAATCGGTCAACGCCATCCTGACCGGATTGGGGCGGCACACGCGCCAGGAACAACGCGCGCAGCTTTTCGAGCAGAGCAGCCGCCTGGTGCGCGGGACCGTGCGCTTGACCTTCCCGAACGGCCAACGCTACGAAGGGCATTTGGTCGACGACGTGACCACGCCGGAGGACCAAAAGGTCTTGCCGCGCCTGCGTCGGCATTTGTCCTACCGTCTCAATCCCCGGTTCGCCATGTTCTACGCGGAAGCCGCCTATACCCTGTTCGACTTCCGGCAACGGCTCAGAATCAAGGGGCGCGGTTCCGAGTTGGCGAAGTGGCTGCAACTCTGGATCGAAAGCAACGCCGAGCAATATCCGCACAAGGTCGAAACCCTCCACCAGAAATGCGGAAGTCAGACGAAGGATTTGAAAGAATTCAGACGGCAATTGCGCCGCGCCCTTGACCGTCTCGAAGAAACCGGAGTCATTAGCGCGTGGCATATCGATGCCGAAGACCTTGTGCATATCGAGCGGGCACCCAGCGAGGCGCAACAGAAACACCTGGCGCGGCGTGCGGGCCAGGTGCCCCCCAGGAAAGCCACGGCACCACGGTCGCAGGAAGTCCCGGCCCACCGATCCACCAGTCCCACAAAGCCGCTCAAACCGGCAACCTTGGAGAAATTCCGCGCCCTGTATCCGCGCCTGGACCCCTACGCCTGCCAAGCCGATTTCGACGCTTGGATGCACAGCAAGTCCACCCCGCGCAGCTATGACGCGGCCTTCCTGGGATTCGCCAAGAAATGGGCTGTCGGCAAGGGCTAGGGGTGCGGCTTTTCGGCTACCGCGGTGCGGCTTTTCGTCCACCGCGGTGCGGCTTTTCGTCCACCGCGGTGCGGCTTTTCGTCCACCGCGGTGCGGCTTTTCGTCCACCGCGGTGCGGCTTTTCGTCCACCGCGGTGCGGCTTTTCGTCCACCGCGGTGCGGCTTTTCGTCCACCGCGGTGCGGCTTTTCGTCCACCGAAACGCCGAAAAAAACGCAATTAACTGTTTGATTTTAAAGGTTTTTTAAAATCTAGGCGACCGCCTTAAATCAATCTAAATCGGGTTTGAATCAAGATCAAATCCGCGCGCACCCGCACCCGCGCACACACGCCCGCCCGCCCGCGCGCTGCAAACTGCGAAAGGCGCGGAACCCACCCGAAAACGGTCCGGCCCATGGTCCGATTCCCGGAAACCACCGCAACCCGGCCCGAAACGCCGCCTCCTCTGTCGAGTCCTTCGCGCCGGGTCGCGCTGGATGTCCGGTGCCAAAGGCCGGGATTCGCCCACGGAGCGGGCGCTGGCGGCTGCTGGAACGGCTGAGGCCCCTTAGGTCCATGCCCTTGGCTTTCCGTGGCCCTGCGGGCGTCCTGGGCGGTTCCAAGCGCACCGACGGCGTCCCTGTCCGGGATGGGCATAAAAAAGGCCGCGTGAGCGGCCTTTTCCACGTCCGATGGACAATGGTTGTTAAGTGTTAGGGGACGAACTTAACACGGCCCCGGCTGACGCGCGTTTCATCGCCCGCGTACCAAGTGCCCGTGCCTTCGGAATCGCGGACGAACGTCAGGCTGCTCCCATCCGGCGCCACGAAAATATGGTTGTGATCGCCGCTGCTATAGGTGATCTCGCCGGTGCAGTCGCTATTGATGGTGTAGGCGGACGTGACCTGCACCTGATGACCGTCGCTATCGGTCTCCTTGATGGCGCCCTTGCCCATGCCGTCGAAGGTTTCCATGCCCGCCGCGGCGTAAGGATTGCCGCTCTCATGGCCGGCCAGATGATAGACATACGTGCCTCTGAGCGCTTTCTGCGTGCACACGATATCGGCGGCGAAAGCATCGACACAAACCAGAGATCCAACAGCGCAGGCGAATGCTAAAGTGTTTTTTCTTATCACAACGATTTCCTCTTGAAGTAAAAAATCCAAGCTCCGAGCCACCAGGTCGCCCCGGTCTTCATCCCTCCAAAACCTGCAACTATCCGCATATCAGATAGTTTCAGTTTTTTTCAATGTAGTTCATTTTTAAATTTGTGCAATGGTTCGCGATAAATTCCGGCCGGCGCGGGGAACCGCCGCGTCCGGGCCTTAACGGCCCACGGCGGCGGACCGGCAAAAGCGCGGCGGAACCCCTTGGTATATAAACGATAAGCATGATTATCTTGGGCAACTATCCCTATCCATCCCGTCGGGAGCGATGGACCTGGGCCGGGAACGCCGCTTTGGGCATACTGCGCCCCCCACCATCGCCCCGAGGATATCCATGGCCCGCCGCCGCCTGACCACCCTGCCCGAACGCCGCCCGCCCACCTTCGACCTGGCCCGCGACGCCTGCGAAGCCCTGTTCCGCGAAACCGGGCTCACCCCCGGCACCGACGCCGTGGTCGAGCGCATCGGCGTCAACAACCGCCCGCTGGTCCGCAAGGCCATCGAGTCCTGGCTGCTGGACCTGCCCGCCCGCCTCTACCGGCGCGAGGATTTGCCCGAGGTGCCGCCCGAACTGGTCGGGCAGTTCCGGGGTTTGTGGGAAGCGGCGGTGCAGGCGGCGGACCGGCGTTTCGCCGAAGAACGGGCCGGGCTCCAGGCCGGAATCGAGGCCCGCGCCGCCGAACTGGCCGCGGCCCAAACCGCCCAGGCCGAGGCCGAGGCCGAGGCCGAAGCCGCCCGCGCCGAACTGGCCGGCCAGCGGGCCATCGCCGCCGCGCTGGAAGCCGGATTGGCCGGGGAACGCGAGACGGTCCAAGCCACCACCGCCCTGCTGCGCCAGGCCGAGGCCGAGGCGGCGCGGCGCGCGGCCCTGTTGGAGACCGAGCGCGGCCACGCCGCCGAGCGCATCGCCTTCCTGGAGGAGCGCATCGAGAAGGACAACGCCTGGTATCTGCAACGCATCGCCGAGGAACGCGCCGACGCCCGCCAGGAAGCCGCCCGCGAATTGGCCCGCCGCGACGATGAACTGGGGAGGTTGCGCCTGGACGCCGCCCGCCGCGATACCGAGCTACGGGCCTTGCGCGAGGAACTGGCGGGGCTGAAGGGCCGGGGCGAGGCGCAGGCGCAGGCGCTCGCCGCCGCCCAGGCCGCGCTGGAGGAGAAGACCGCCGCCCTCGCCGCCCTGGCCGGGGAGGCGGCGGCGATGCGGCGGGAAGCGGCGGACCCCGCCCGCCGCGCCGCCAAGCCCATCCCCAAGCGGGGCGGGGCCCAGCGGCGGCGGTGAGGGGTTCAGAGCGTGGCCAGGACCGCCTCGGCGCTGGAGACCTCGAACTTGCCGGGTTCCTCCACGGCGATGTGGCCGACCACGCCGTCGTCCACCACCATGGCGAAGCGCTGGCAGCGCACGCCCATGCCCTTGGCGGTGAGGTCGAATTCCAGGCCCAGCTTGCGGGTGTAGTCGGCGCTGCCGTCGGCCAACATGCGGACCTTGCCGTCCACCCCGAGTTGCTGGCCCCAGGCCCCCATCACGAAGCCGTCGTTGACGGCCACGCACCAGATTTCATCGACGCCCTTGGCCTTGAGTTCGTTGTAATGGGCGAGGTAGCCGGGGACGTGCTGGGCCGAGCATGTCGGGGTGAAGGCGCCGGGCAGGCCGAACACGACGATCTTCTTGCCCTGGGCCAGTTCCGCGACCTGGAGCGGTTGGGGTTTCAGCGGGCAGCCGGTGCCCGCGTCGAAGCCGGTGGATTCGCTGAGCGTGCCCTCGGGCAGGCGTTCGCCAACTTGGATGGTCATGGGATTCCCTCCTCGGTGTGTTGCGGTTGGAAAGCCGGGAGCATGACCCAGGCGGGGCGCGAAGTCAAAGCGGGCCGCGCCGGAAACCCTTGGAATATCATGGGTTTGGGCGCGGCCCGCATGGGCCGGGCGGACCGTCAGCGGGGGCGTCCGGGTTGCGGCGCGGGTTGGCCTTCGATCAGGGCGGTGACGCTGCCCGACAGTTCGGACAACAGGGCGGCGAGGGGCCGGAGGTCGTCGCAGTGGACCAGGCGTATCTGGTGCGGCGGGGCGTGTTCGACCAGGTCGGCGGTTTCGGCGGCGGTGCGGCCCTCGGCGAGATGGCGGCGGGCGCACTCGGTCAGGGTGAGGTTGAGTTGGCGGTGGGCCTCGGCGATGACGATGAAGGCCCGGCGGTTGATGGCGGCTTGGACGGGCGTGGGCAGGGCTTCGGGGGCCGGGTCGGGACGGGCCTGGGTCGCTATCGCATCATAGGCGCGGATGACCTTCACCTTGAAGGCGGGCGATATCCACATGGCGTAGTCGTAAACCATGTCCCTGTGGACGAATGTTCCAAGTTGTTGTTTCGATTGAATAGCGGGAATTCCCGCTTTTTCAAGCTCCTTAACCAAATCAATGACTTGCTTGTTTCTCAGCCACTCGCTGGGTTTATGCCTTGGCTGTCCCCCGGAAGCGCGGTGGAGGTCGTTCAGGCAATAGCGGCCTTGCTCATCTTGGCGGATAGAAATGTCGGAGATGGTCAGCGCCGTGGGCGCATTTTGGGCGGGGTGGGTCATGGGATTGCTCCTGGCCGAGGCTTGATGGAACCCCGTTTGTAGCGGGGTGGGCAGGAGCTACAAACCCAAGACCAGTTGGGCGGACTTCTTTCCCTCGCGGGTCTTGTATCCGTCGCACTCCCGCCCATCGGAAACCGGCAGGCATGGAAAAGCCTGCCCTGGTGGGAACGGCTGGGATTGGTCTGGGTGTTTGTAGCACCGGGGCGGGATTCTGCTTGGCCGTGGCGTGGATTGCAACCGGGGGCGCTGCCGGAAGCGGCAGGTGGAGGTGGGCTGGCAGGTATTGGAATTTTCGCGGGTTCCCAAGCCTTGCTGTTACTTGGGAACCCAGCCCCGGTCCGACCGTGGAATCCGTGCGATTGCGCTGTACTAATCGCACTTACGGCCCTACGTAGAAGCTAGTGGGTGACTTGTTCTACGGCTTCTCCTTCGGTACAAGACTCATTGAGTGGCAATTTTCAATTGTCGTTTTATATAGATGAACCTCTTGCTCAATTGGCAGCCGATTAGTAGCTGCCAAACTACACGCATTGAACAAGGATATACGAAGACATTCGATAGCTTCGGTCGATGTGGTTAATTTGACCGCCGCCGTTTTTTTATCCATCTCCAAATTCAATTTAGCCGTTTTAGGAGTTTCACCACCCGCAATAAATGCTTTGTCAACTTCAAGTATCGCGGGGGGCGATAGCTCACTACATATTCTTCCATCTGGATAGATCACCGCAAGGCGTCTCGTGGCATCGGTTATATTAATGCCAATTTTCTTGCCTGGCTCCACCTCAAATTCCCTGAAGCGGTCGGCACGGTCAAAAACAGTGCAGCCGCCTAAAATAGTAGTGACTAACAAGACACTAAATCTAGCTTTGTTATTGCTGTTCATAATTAATCCACCTGTCAGCAGATTACAAATTCACTCAAAGTTGACGCTTCTTTTAATAAAATTTCAACTGAGCGTTTTTGTATACTTTGCTGCTTGCATTATTCCTGACGACATGGAAAAGGCCGCGTCACGCGGCCTTTTCCATGTCGAGCCAGGAAATCTCATTCCCGCCCCGCCACCACCCGGAGCCGCCCGGACTCCCCTTCATCCCGGCCGGTCCAGCCCTCCGCCCTGAGCAGCCGGTCCAAAGCCTCCTCCAACAAGCCCCGCGCCCGCCCCGCCGCCCGCCGTAAACAGGCGTGCAGCTCGGCATCCTGGAGATCCTGGGTCTCGCATTCGCCGCTATACAGCTCGAACGCACCAAGCCGGAACAATAAATCCGTCAGATGCTGCGGGCACTCGCAGCGCAACCGGGTCGCGGATTGGGCCACGGCGGCCAGGGTTTCGCCATCGAAGCGGCGCGGCGGCACCGCCTCGGCCCACAGGCCCGGCTCGTTGGCGGCGGCGGGACGGTCGGGGCGCGGCCATTGGCAGGCTTCTTCGAGGGCGGCGGGGGTGGCCGGGGCGCGCAGCGTCACCACGCCCTGGCGGTTCAACTGTTCGAGCAGGCTCGAAGCCGCGAAGCCGTACACGACCACCACGCGCCGCGCCGAGGCCCGGAACGCCAATTCCCGCGCCCGTTCCGCCGCCGCCGGTTGCAGCGCGGGCAGTTCCAGCAGCAAGACCTCCGGCTGCAACACCAGCGCCGCCCGCTCGAAATCGGCGTGGCAGGTATACGCCCCCACGATGTCCAGCCCCGGCAGTTCGTCGCGCCAGCCCTCGACCAGGAACGGCAGCCCCTCGCCGTACACCAGCACCCGCGCCGGACCCTCGGGTTCCGGGCGCGGCTCCGGGGTTTCGGCCAGCACCTCGGCGTGGACCTTCATCCGCTCGCGCAGGGCTTCCTCCGGCAGGTACACCACCGAGCTGACCGCGTGGCCCTGGTCCACCAATTGCTTGATGAGTCCCAGGCGGGTGAGGTCGGCGCGGGTGTAGCCGCGGCGGTTGTTGTCGGGGCAGCGGCGCGGGGTGATGGCGTTGTAGCGGCGCTCCCAGGCGCGGAGGGTGTCCGCCGGGATGCCGGTCAGCCGCGACACGGTGCCGATGCTGAAGATGGGTTCGTCGGTGGTTTGAATCATGGTCGGCTCCCCTGGCGGGTGGCGGAGGTGGCTCGGGGAGGCGGCGGCGTTTGGAACGCCACCGGACTTCCCTGTCTAACCGGAAGGCCCGGATTCGGTTCGCTTGGACATGCTACGCAAAGGTTTTGTCCATGACAACCTGTTGACAATAAATTTGCTCCGTGCCATAACATGTTCAAAACATCGGCAACGCGCACGACCGATTGAAAAAGACGCCTCCCGAGGGCGCGAGCGTGCGACGAACACCACCCAGTGAGGCCCAACCATGACGACCCGCGCCCTGCACGCCTATTACTCGACCCACGCCGCGCCCGGCCCGCACCACCTCGACACCCTGGCCGGCCTGATCGGTCTGGAGGCCAAGAACGGCAAGCGCAACCGCGACGCGCTCATCAAGGCCCACACGGCGTTGAAGGACGCGGGGTTCCTGGCGGATTTCGAGGTGATGGAGGATTCGGTGCGGGTGAAGTTCGGGAGCGGGTATGGCGGGCCGTTGGCGGGGCGGGAGGCGGTGCGGAGGCCGGGCCTGAGCCTATGAGCGGCGAACCGGGTTATTGTTACGTCGTCCTGTTCAGCAATGGATTCGCGAAGGGCGGGAAGTCTAAAGACATCTTCAGGCGTTACAAAGCCCACAAGGCGAATTCCGCAGCCTATGGCATTTCGGTTAGAAGAACTTTCTATACCGCCCCTCACTTCGCTTACGATGACACCGAAAAGCGGCTGCTTGCCGCGTTGTCCGAAGTAGCCGAAGGACGTGTCGGAGAATATTTCCAGGGGGTAACGGAAGACGCGGCCCTAAAGGCTATAAGCGCCCTCGGATTTGAAGTGAACTATATAGAAGAACGCATGCTTGGCCTGCCAAGGCACGTATTTGGTAAGTTATACAAAGACCGTGAACTATGGGGACAACCCATAGCGATATTTTTCTATTTGATGAGCAAGATGGATTCCGAAAACGAAGTTTCCATACGCCAAGTAGATATCGCTAGAGCCCTGGATATAGACAAGCATCAAACCTGCAAAGCTATAAAAAAGCTGGTCGATAAAAGTGTGATTCTAAAAAACCCAGCGCTTGGTAAGACAGTGGGTTATAAGTTCAACACTCAATATGGCTGGAAAGGCGAAGCAGGGAATGTATAAAAAACCCGGAAATCCAAGCCGGTTTTAAAACTGATCGACGGCGGGAAATCGCAGGCTCCCACCGCTCCATCCATGCCATAACCCAAAGCCGCGAACAACACCGCCCCGTCCACCCCACTCCGAGAGGAACCTTTTATGAAGGACATGATGAAGAACGTTCTCCTATGGGTGGTGATAGCCGTCGTCCTGCTATCGCTATTCAACGGCTACGGCAAACGCACCCAAGCCGACAACACCATCTCCTATTCCAACTTCATCGCCGCCGTGAACCAGGGCAACGTGAAGCAAGTCAGCATCGACGGCATGACCATCTCCGGCATGTTGGGCGACGGCGACCGCTTCACCACCTACAGCCCCGGCGACCCCCACCTCGTCGACGACCTGTTGAAGAACCACGTCGATATCAAGGTCACGGCCCCCGAACACCCCTCCTTCCTGATGCAGCTGTTCATCTCGGCCTTCCCGATGCTGCTGATGATCGGCGTGTGGGTCTACTTCATGCGCAGGATGCAGGGCGGCGCGGGCGGCGGGGCCATGGGCTTCGGCAAGAGCAAGGCCCGCTTGATCGAAGAGGACAAGATCAAGATCACCTTCGGCGATGTCGCGGGCTGCGACGAGGCCAAGGAAGACGTGCAGGAGATGGTCGACTTCCTCAAAGACCCCTCGAAGTTCCAGAAGCTCGGCGGCCAAATCCCCAAGGGCGCCTTGATGGTCGGCCCGCCCGGCACCGGCAAGACCCTGCTGGCCCGCGCCATCGCCGGCGAGGCCAAGGTGCCGTTCTTCTCGATCTCCGGCTCCGACTTCGTGGAAATGTTCGTGGGCGTGGGCGCTTCCCGCGTGCGCGACATGTTCGAGGAAGCCAAGAAGCGCGCCCCCTGCATCATCTTCATCGATGAAATCGACGCCGTGGGCCGCCAGCGCGGCGCGGGGCTGGGCGGTGGCCACGACGAACGCGAACAGACCTTGAACCAACTCCTGGTCGAGATGGACGGCTTCGTCGGCAACGAGGGCATCATCATCATCGCCGCCACCAACCGCCCGGACGTGCTGGACAAGGCCTTGCTGCGTCCCGGCCGCTTCGACCGCCAGATCACCGTCGGCCTCCCCGACGTGCGTGGCCGCCAGCAAATCCTCAAGGTCCACATGAAGAAGGTGCCGGTGTCCGACAACGTCGAAGTCGAATGGCTGGCCCGTGGCACGCCCGGCTTCTCCGGGGCCGACCTCGCCAACCTGGTGAACGAGGCCGCGCTGTTCTCCGCCCGCTCCAACAAGCGCGTGGTGGACATGGAATCCTTCGAGAAGGCCAAGGATAAGATCCTGATGGGCGCGGAACGCCGCACCGCCGTCATGAGCGAGGAAGAAAAGCTCCTGACCGCCTACCACGAAGCGGGACACGCCATCGTGGGCCGCTTGGTGCCGGAACACGATCCGGTCTACAAGGTCAGCATCATCCCGCGGGGCCGGGCGCTGGGCATCACCATGTTCCTGCCGGAGCGCGACGTGTACAGCGCCAGCAAGCAGAAGCTGGAAAGCCAGATTTCCAGCCTGTTCGGGGGCCGGGTGGCCGAGGAACTGACCGTGGGCCGCGAGCGCGTCACCACCGGGGCGCAGAACGACATCGAACGCGCCACCAACCTGGCCCGCAACATGGTCACGCGCTGGGGCCTGTCCGACCGCCTGGGGCCGCTGGCCTATAGCGAGGAGGAGGGCGAGGTGTTCCTGGGCCGTTCCGTGACCCAGCACAAGTCTGTCTCCGAGGAAACCGCGCATCTGATCGACGAGGAAATCCGCTCGGTGATCGACCGCAACTACGAGCGGGCCGAGCGCATCCTGCGGGAGAACATGGACAAGCTGGAGGCGATGGCCCAGGCGTTGATGACCTACGAGACCATCGACCGCCACCAGATCGACGACATCATGGAAGGCCGCACCCCCGGCGCTCCCGATGGCTGGAACAACGACCAGAAGCCCGGCGGCGGCGCGACCGAGATCAAGCCCGCCCGTGGCGGCAAGGGCGTGAACGACGGCGGGAGGCCGGCGACGCAGTTCTGATAAGGATTCCTTCGATGGACATGGAAAAGGCCGCGTGAGCGGCCTTTTTCGTGTTTGGGGGGAAATGGTCCTAAGCGGTTTTTCTTGGCCTTGGTAAGGCTACAACCCTGCGACCACCACGCCCTTGGGATGCTCGCTTATTAGCTTTCTCCAAAGCAATCCTTGCCGCATCTTCGCCAGCTTCCCGAATAATTGAGTCCATTCCACCAGATTCAGCTATCCGAACATTCCTTGCTGCACCGCCATAAAGCCATTGTCCGCTTTTCTCGTCAAAAAATGGGGTTGTCCAGCTATCCATTTTTAGCTCCGCAATATTAATCAGACCTATTAAACAAAACCGCTCGACCTTTGGGTTCTACACCTTGCGCTTCCACCCGTTCGGCACATCTTACGCTCTTACGGTTCTGTTCGCTACAAGATTTTTACCAAAAAAATACGATAGATTTTTTTTAAAACCATCGTAGACTAAGCAAACACATCAATAGAGAGGCGACTACGATGGGAAGACCAGCAGGTTCAAAAAATGCGACTCCAGCACAGCTCCGCGAACGCGCTAAAGCCCTGCTAAAGGAAGCCAAGCTTAAAGAGAGGATCGCTAAATTAAAGGAGAAGAACAGACAGCTTTCTGATGGCTAATATGCGCCGGATATAGGAAAGCGCATCGTTTATGCTCCTCGCCCACAAGATCGAACTCAGACCCACGCCGGAACAGGCGGAATACCTGGACCGCGCCTGCGGGTCGAGGCGGCATTGCTACAACCAACTCCTGGCGCATTTCAAACAGACGGGCGCGAAGTGGTCGAAGTGGGCGGCTTACCAATTCTATATCGGCGAACTCCGGGTCCGGTTCCCGTGGTATGCGGAAGTCTCGGCCCGCGTTACGCGCAACGCCATCGACGACCTGGACAACGCTTTCAGGAATTTCTTCCGGCGGGTGAAGGCCGGGGAAAAGCCGGGTTTCCCGGTCTTCAAGAAGAAGGGCGTGCATGATTCGTTCGCCCTCCGGGAATCCGCCAAGTTCGATGTGGAGGGACGGGAACTCCGCATCGAGAAATTGCCGACCCGGATCAAGATGCGGCAACGGCCCCGGTTCACAGGGCCGACCAAGCAAGTGACCATCAGCAAGCGGGCCGGGAAGTTCTACGCCGCGATCCTGGTGGACACCCAGGACTACGACCCGAAAGCTCCGGACGGGGACATCGTGGGCGTGGATTTCGGGGTGAAGTCCTTGGCGGTCCTATCCACGGGCGAAACCGTCCCCGCCAACCAGAAGTTGAAGGCCGGTTTGAAAAGACTGGCGAGGCTACAAAGAAACCTGTCGCGCAAGCAAAAGGGCAGCAACCACGGGGCGAGAGCCAAGCTCAAGGTTGCCAAGCTCCACGCCCGCGTCTCCAACCAGCGTAAAGCCGTCATCCACGAACTTTCCGACCAATTGACGCGGCGGTTCAAAACCATCGTGATCGAGGATTTGAACGTGAGGGGCATGGTGCGGAACCGGAGCCTGGCCCGTGCCGTGTCGGATGCGGGATTCGGAACGCTCCGCGCTGCCATCGAGTACAAGGCTGCGTTGCGGGACGTCACCGTGGTCGTGGCCGACCGCTGGTTCCCGTCCAGCCGGACCTGTTCCGGTTGCGGTCAGCTCCATGACATGCCGCTGTCGAGGCGCACCATGGAGTGTGATTGCGGATTAAGCCTGGACCGCGACCTGAACGCGGCCCGGAACCTCGAACAGTATGGTCGCCGCACGCTACTCGGAGACCTTAAACGCACGCAGGAGACCGGTCAGACGGGTTCGCCCGCACGGTCGTTGACGGCGTGAATATAGTATTTGATCGGGTTTGATAGCTTTGATCAGCTATTTAGTAGCGGCGTCTATCGCCTCGATCCTCGGGATATGCCGCCCGCCCTCGAACGGCGTTTCCAGGAAGGTCTGGACGATCTCCTTGGCGGTCTCGATATCCACGATCCTCTGGCCGATGGCGACGCAATTGGCGTCGTTGTGCGAGCGGGTCAGGAACGCGGTTTCCTGGTTGAAGGCGTAGCCGCAGCGGCAACCCCGCACCCGGTTGGCGACGATGGCCTCGCCGTTGCCGCTGCCGCCGAGGACGATGCCGCGCTCCACCTCGCCTTTCACCACCGCCTCCGCGCAGGGCCGGATCCAGGTCGGGTAGTCCGTGCGCTCCTCGCCGAAGCAACCGTAATCCACGACCTCGTGGCCGAGCGTGGCGAGCCAGGCGCGGAGCGCCTCCTTGTGGGCGAAGCCCGCGTGGTCCGAAGCGATGCCGATCTTCATGGGTGACTCCCTCAGGTTGTGGGGCCGGGGCGGCCCGGGAGCCGCGAGTGTAGCGCCTCCGCCCCGCCACCGTCGCCGGGTAAATCCACATGGAATAATATCATTCCATGCGAAACTATACGGATTCATGCGCCGCGATATGGAATCGCACGATCCCATCGCATATCGGATACCGGCAGGATGGGCCGGGACGGCCTGGAAGCCTTGGATTTAGGGCTTCCGCCGCCACCGGATGCCGGGCAAATGCGCATGGAATAATATCATTCCATGTCAATCTATACGGACTCATCTGCCGTGGTATAGAATCAAGCGATTCCATAACACACCGGACGATATGATCATCCTGATAGGCGGGGAAAAGGGCGGCACCGGCAAGACCACGCTCGCCACCAACCTGGCCGCGTTGCGGGCGCTGGCCGGGCGCGACGTGCTGCTGATCGACACCGACACCCAGGGCAGCGCCAGCGACTGGGCGCAGCAGCGCGGCGACGGCGGCGCGCGGCGCGTCGCCTGCGTGCAGAAGTTCGGGAAGGGCTTGCAGGCCGAGGTGCTGGACCTGGCCGGGCGCTACCAGGACGTCGTCATCGACGCCGGGGGCCGCGACTCGGTGGAACTGCGCGCCGCCCTGGTGGTGGCCGGGCGGGCCTATATCCCGGTCCAGCCCTCGCAGTTCGACCTGTGGACCCTGGACCGCATGGACGGGCTGGTGGGCACGGCCCAGGGCTTCAATCCCGGCCTGGAGGCGCGGGTGGTCCTCTGCCGGGCCTCCACCCATCCCGCGGTCGGCGACCGCCGCGACGCCGCCGAGCTCATGGCCGACTTCCCCCATCTGGCCCTGTCCGCCACCGCCATCCACGACCGCGCCGCCTACCGCAAGGCGGCGCGGGAGGGCCTGTGCGTGGAGGAACTGAGGCCCAGGGACGCCAAGGCCGCCGAGGAAACCCTAGCGCTCTACCAGGAGGCATTTAGTGAGTAAGTTCACCCGCAAACCCAGGCCCGCCCCGGCGGTCGAGGATTTCATCGCCGGGTCCGGTCCGGGCCCGGACCGGACGGATGATTCCGAACCATTCGATACCATATCAAGCGATTTCAAACCGGATCATCCGGTATTCGGGCAGATATTGGCGGTCCTCTCCCAAATATCTGATTCCATTGATAAAAACTCCAACCCAGATAGGCCGAGAACCATGGATAACACCGTTTCATCCAATATCATATCATCTGACACCCTATCATCAGATACGGTGGGATACCCCTGGGAACATCCGAGGGTGCGGCACGACGTGCAGAAGGTCTACAACCTGAGGTTGCCGGAGCCTTATCTGCTGAAGCTGAAATTCATCGCCGGCAACACGCCGGGCTCGATGCAACGCTTCTGCCTGGACGCCCTGCTGCCCGCCATCGACGCCGAGATCGAACGGCTGACCGGGAAGCCGGGCTAGGCCCGGACCGGGGCCGGAAAGTTATCCACAGTTCGGGTTTAGAGTGGGGAAAACTCGGGTTTTGAGTGGGAAAAGTTATCCACAGTTCGGGTTTAGAGTGGGGAAAACTCGGGTTTTGAGTGGGAAAAGTTATCCACAGTTCGGGTTTAGAGTGGGGAAAGTTCGGGTTTAGAGTGGGGAAAGTTCGGGTTTAGAGTGGGAGGAAGTTCGGGTTTAGAGTGGGAAAAACGGTTCGCGGAAAATCGCTGGAAGCCGCGCCGCATAAGGCCCGCGGCGATTTCGGCGGCAATGCGCTAACCGTATTTTTAACCTTTTTTTTAACCGTCTTTTAACCGCGCTCCGTAGCGAAAATAGCGATTCGACCCCGAAACCCCGGCCCGGGCCATGCCGCGGACCGCCCGCGCCCTGGGTTTCCCCAAGGTTCGGGAACGTCCCCAACCGGCCCGGAAACCGGACTCTGGCATTCAGGCCCGGACGACATAGACCAAATCCTTCTCGATCTTCCAGGACACCAGGAAACCCACCGTCCTCAACGCATCCAACGCCGCCGCGACCTTTTCCCTGAGGTGGTCCAGGCGCTCCATGGTCAACCCGGCCCCTTCCCGGATCGTTTCCAGCTTCACCGGGAACGGCTCCCTGTGGCTGGCGAAATAGCCGTGCAGCCAGGACGCCAGCCCGCTGGGCAGGGCGAGGCGCTGTTCCCATTCGACCTGGGTGTAATGGACCTCGCCGAAGAACTCGACCATCTCCGGCGCGATCCTGACCTGATAGGTTTTCAGGGCGTGGCCCTCGGCGTTCTTCCAGCGGAAGAACGGGATCATCGACAGGCTGAGCCCTTCCTTCAGGCGCTTGCTGTAGACGCCCAGGGCGGTGGCTTGCAGGCGGGTGATGCAATCGCGCAGGCGTTGGTAGCTTTTGCCGGAAGCGTCCCAGCCCACCGCCTTGCAGAAGGCGTGGGGGCCGAATTCCACCAACTCCCCCGGCGGCGTGTTGCGGGCGAGGTGGATGAGGTGCAGCCAGACGGTCTCGTCGTCCTGGCGCAGTTCCTCGCCGGTGTAGGTGATGCTGCCCTCGCCGATGACGTAGATATCGACGTTGGCGAGATATTCGCGCTTCTGCTTGCGGTTGCGGGCGTTGAACAGCGCGGACCGGACGATCTCGTTGGGCGCTCCGCGCTGGGATTCCGGCCAGAACGGCAGGCGGATGATTTGCGCGGTCTTGGCGGGCGCGGGGTTTTGGGGTTTGGGCGGGGTGCCGCTTTTGCCGGCCTCGGCGCGTTTGCGGGCGATGCGGCGGGCGGCGGCTTCCCAGGATTCACCGGGCAGGGCTTCTCTCTCGATGTCTTCGGGTGTAAGGGGGGGATGGTCGCGTTGGGTCATGGCGGATACCTCGCGGGGGTTTTTGCCTTGGGCCACCGCCGTGGGGGCCGGAAGGGCGAGTTTACCCGCCCGCGCCATCGATGTTCCCCGGCCCATACGGGGCGTGGGACGGGGCCGTCCACCCGCCGCCGACCGCCGGGGCCGGGGCGGGCAGCAGGCGCTCGAATTCGCGCCGGACCACCGGATAGCATTCGCAGACCCTCGCCTCCAGGCCGGGCCGGTCCAGCACCGTGATATGGCCCCGGCTGTAGTCGATCAACCCGGCCCGCTGCAATTTCCCGGCGGCCTCGGTCACGCCCTCGCGGCGCACGCCCAGCATGTTGGCGATCAATTCCTGGGTCATGGCGAGCTCGTTGCCGGACAGGCGGTCCAGGCTCAACAGCAGCCAGCGGCAAAGCTGTTGGTCCACGCTGTGGTGGCGGTTGCACGCCGCCGTCTGCGCGGTCTGGATGATGAGCGCCTGGACATAGCGCAGCAGCAGCCGGGACAGCGGGCCGTCGCGGGCCGCTTCCCGCCGCAGCAGCGCCGCCCGCAGCCGGTAGGCGTGGCCGGCGCTCTGCACCACGGCCCGGTTGGGCATGGTGTTCCCGCCGGTGAACAAGGCCACGCCGACCAGCCCTTCCCGGCCCACCACGGCGACCTCGGCGGATTCGCCGGTCGCCATCACATACAACAGGGATACGATGCTGTCGGTGGGGAAATAGGCGTGGCGCAATTCGCCGTCCGCCTCGTACAGCACCTTGCCCAGGGGCAGGGCGACCGCTTCCAGGTGCGGGGCCAGGCGCTCGTATTCGGCTTGGGGCAGGGCGCGGAGCAATTGGTTTTGGCGGGGGGCGTGCGGATTAACCATGTGCAATCCTGTGCGCGGGCCGGTCGGGATGGCGGGGCCGCGCCGCCCGGCCCGCCACCGGACGGGGCGGACGGCGCGTTGCCGGAAGCAGGGTTCAGGGCTTGGGTTTGGGCTTGGCCTGGCCGGTGGCGGGGCCGGGCGGCAGGTTCTCGACCTCGACCTCGGTGCGGCGCACGGTGTCGTGGACGGTCTCGGTGCGCTCGGTCACGCCCTTGCTCACCACGACCTCCTCGACCACCTGGGCCTGTTTGGCGATCACCGCCTCCTCGGCCATCTCGGTCAGCTCGACCACGCTTTCCTTGAAGGCGCCGGTCTCGCCGGAGGCGAGCGGACGGTCCACCGGGTGGCGTTCGATATTGACGTGTTCCTCGCGCAGGGTCACGGTTTCGCTGACCGGGGTTTCGCTCACCCGGCTGTAGACCCGGACCCCGCCTTGCTCGACGGAGCGTTTGCCCACCTTCAGCTCTTCCTCGACCACCGGGATGCGGGTTTCGCCGCCCTCGCGGACATAGCCGCCCGGAGCGCCCACCGTCGATGTGGCGGTCCCGGTGGCCGTGGCCGTTCCGGCCTCGGGTCCGTTCCAGCCCGAGCGCATCCACTGCTGGGCGCGTTCCTGGATGTCCACCGCGCCGTGTTCCTCCAGGATTTCCACCGCCCGGTCCACTTCCTCGGGGTTGGCGACATCCACCGTGACCACCACGCCGCCGCGCCTGACGCCCTCGGCGTAATAGCCCACGTCTTCCGGCGGCCAGCCCAGTTGTTGGCGGCGCTCCTCGAGGAAGCCCAGCTTCACCATCAGGCTGTGGAAGCCCGATTCCTTTTCCTGGCCGACCTGGCCCTGGGCGGTGAATTCCTGGTCGTTGGCCACGATGCGGATGTGGTTCTGGTCGAAACCTTCCGCCACCAGATCGTCCACCGCCTCTTCGGCCCCGGCCCGTTGATCCAGCAAACCTACTACCGTGTTCGTCATAGCGTCCTCCTTGGGATGGGTTCAAACTTGGGTTGCGTCGTCCTCCGCCACCGGGGGCAGCCGTTCGACTGAGATTTCCTCGCGCCGCAACAGGATTTCCTGGGTCCGGGTCCTGGGGGTCCGCTGTTTGGTGACGCGCAGTTCTTCCTTCAGGAACAGCCGCTTCTCGACCACCAACCGCTCCTCCAGCACGGGGATGACCAGGGTGTCGCCCTCCTGCCGCGCCGCCACCGGGCCGTCCACGGGTTGGCCGATGGGGACGCGCTCGATGTCGAAGGTTTCGTCCCAGCCGCCGGCCCCGATGGTTTCGCGCCGGGTCGAGACCTTCTTGACGATGCGTACCCGTCCGGTTTCGACCTGGCGTTTGCCCACGGTGGCGCGTTCCTCGACGACCGGGATGATGAGGGGGGCGGGAGCCGCGGCGGGGGGCTGGGCCGTGGCGGGACCGGGTTCTAGCAGGGGGGTTGGACATTCCATGTCGTTGGCTGGCTTCCTGCGCCGTGGTGGGCTGGCGGATACCGGATTGGAATGGCCGGGGTGGGGTAAGTTCCGGCACGGGCCTAGGGGACAGAACTTAGCCGTTGCGCGCCGGATCGAAATGCCGGAACCCCCGGTCCGGTCCGGGCCGGGGGAAGGGCATCGGCAGCTATCGCAATGGAGGCGAGCCATGGACCGGGATGATTTGGCCTTGCTCAAGCCCCGCGTCAAGCGGGTTCTGAACGATTTCCTGATCGGCGTGCTGGCCTTGCTGCCGGTGATCGTGGTCGGGGAAATCTTGGTGTTCCTGGCGGATTTGATCCTGGAACTGGTGTTCGGCGTGAACCGGTATGTGGGGAACGCCTTCGTCACCTTCCTGGCCTTCGCCGCCGCGTTCGCCCTGCCGGTGTCCATCGGCCACAGGATCAACCGGCGGCGGCATTCGCTGGTGGTGTCC
This sequence comes from Methylomagnum ishizawai, assembly GCF_019670005.1. Classification (NCBI taxonomy): domain Bacteria; kingdom Pseudomonadati; phylum Pseudomonadota; class Gammaproteobacteria; order Methylococcales; family Methylococcaceae; genus Methylomagnum; species Methylomagnum ishizawai. Next base: position 66,172 of record NZ_AP019786.1, read on the forward strand.
GGCCTGGATTACCTGGTGGGCCGGATTCCCTTCCTGGGCGCGGTCTACAAGATCGTCCAGCGCCTGATCGAGCTGTTCCGCAACAAGCCCGGCGAGGCCAAGCGCGAGGTGGTCTACGTGGAATATCCCAAGGATGGCATGTGGGCGCCGGCCTACCTGACCCACCGCGAAGGGGACCGCTGCGTGGTGTACGTGCCGACCTCGCCCAATCCCACCAACGGCTTCACCGTGATCGTGCATGAATCCAGGGTGGTCAAATCGGCCCTGGATATCTCCGAGGCGACCAGCTTCATCGTCAGCCTGGGCGCGGATTATCCGAAGTCGGAGGAGGCTTTGTCCTTGGCCGTGGCCAAGGCCGGGCCGGAACCGCCCTGAGATGGGCGCTGCCGCGATTCCAGGCCGGATGGCCGGGGTTGGATGTGGATGGCGTGATCGTGCGCTGGCGGGCGTTCTAGGCGGGTTTTGGCGGGGGTGGGTTGGATGCCCGGTTGGGGGCATCCACCCAGGGTCGCGGGTCTCAGTCGTCCTTGCGGCCGCCGCCCTTGCCGCCGTGGCTGCTTTCGCCGCCCTTGCGGCCGATGTCCGCCATGTGTTCACGATCGCGGCTCACCGCTTCGCCGCCTTTCTGGCCGGCCCTGCGGGCTTCCTCCGAATCGAACTCATGGGCGGTTCCCTTCTCGTGCGCGGCGTGCCCGCCCTTGCTGGCGATCTCGCGTTGCTTCTCCTTGTCCATCGAAGCGAAACCCCGTTCGCTCTTCTTGCCCTGCTCCGGGTTTTCCTGGTCCTGTCCTTTCTTCGACGCAGCCATGATCCTTTCCTCGTATAGCCATGGGGTGGCCTTGACGGCCCGGACCCGGCCTGGGTCCTCAAGGGGTTGGATATCCGGCTTGATTGGAAAAGTTCAGCGTATTTTCGCCTAGGGCCGGTCCAAGGCTGGGATGGGGAGGGCATCCCGCCGTCCCCGCCAGCACCGGCGAGAGGTGGTCCCATGCCCACGACCGCGTCCAGGAAGACCAAGACCCCGGCCTTGCCGGAACCGGCCCTGCACAGCCGGGAGGATTGCGCCGCCTTCATCCAACGGCTCGGGAATCTCCAGCGCGATTTGATCCGCACCGAGACCCTGATGAACGACGAGATCGCCGCCGCCACGGCGTTCCACCAACCCCGGATCGACGCCTTGAAGGCCGAGATCGCGGCCAAGCACGCCGCCATCCAGGCCTGGGCCGAGGCCAACCGCCGGGCGCTGACCGGGGAAGGCAAGTCCAAGACCGTGAATCTCGTGACCGGCACGATCCAATGGCGGCAACGGCCACCCTCGGTCGCGGTCAAGGGCGCGGAGGCGGTGGTCGCGGCCTTGAAGCGCCTGGGCCTTGGGCGTTTCGTCCGGGTCAAGGAGGAGGTGAACAAAGAGGCGGTCCTGGCCGAACCCGCCGCCGTGGCCGAGGTGCCCGGCCTCGTGGTGAACACGGGGGTGGAGGATTTCGTGGTGTCGCCGTTCGAGCAGGAGGCGGGCTAGGCGGCGCCGGGGCGGCTCAGAGGCCCGCCTGCTTCCGCGCCTGCCGGTTGCGGTCCTTCAGCAGCGTGATCAGTATCCCCACCAATTGCTCGCGTTCGCGTTCGAGTTCCTGCGTCCGCTGCAGCCATTCGCCCAGCCTGCCGCGCAGTTGCTCGTTCTCCCGCGCCAGCGCCTCGGATTTCGCGCATTCCTCGACCAGATAGCCCTCGATGGACTCGATCAAGGCCCGGCCATCCTGGTATTCGCGCTCGGACTCCTCGGCCCGCAGGCGCAAGCGTTCCAGCTCGGCCCGCTCGTCCGGCGACAGCGCCGGGACCGGCGGCGGGTCGGTGGGCGGGGTTTCCGGCGGCGGCGGGGACGCGCCGGGACCGGGGGCGGGTTCGGGTTTGCGCCGCGCCCTGGCGGGCCGGGGCGCGGCCACGCGCCGGGGGGGCGGATCGAACATGTCGAGGGTGCGGGGATCGCGGGACTCGGCCCGGTCCTTGGCTTTGCGGGGCGTCGCCGGGTTCAAGCGGGATGCGCCTCCGTGGTCGCGGTGCGGGGGGCGGTCGGCATGGGGTTCCTCGTCGTGCTGGGTGGGGACGCGAACTATAGCGCCGTGGACGCCGGAACGCCCCTCCGGCCCGGTGCCCCGGTCGCGGTCAGGCCGTCGGCTGCATCGGTCCGGGTGTCGCCCGGCCATCACAAATCTTCCGGTGGCGGCTATTCTTCGTGCCTGGGCCTGTACAGCTACCTTATCCGCCGAGCAACACCTCCCCTAGGAACACGACGATGACCAAACCCACGCAAACGCTCCTCTGCGCCGCCCTCGCCATGGCGGTCCTCGCCCCCCTCGCCGCGCGGGCGGTGGAAATCCCCGTCCGCTCCGACAGCTATACCGACAGCGCCAATCCCACGGTGAACTACGGGTCCGCCACCATCCTCCCGGCCAACGGCACCGGCAAGACCGTGCTGTTCAAGTTCAAGTCCATGGCCGCCTTCCTCCCGGCCGGTACCACCAGTTCGGGCATCGCCAAGGCCATGCTGCACGTCTGGGTGCGGGGGTCCACCAACAACAGCGCCCGCTTCATCGTGAAAAGGGCCAACGCCGACTGGACGGAGGGCACCCTCACCGCCAACACCGGCCTGACGGACGCCGCGCTCCCCGCGCCGTTCACGGATTCCACCGCCATCAACAACCTGCCGCAGTGGGTCAGCGTGGATGTTTCCGACCTGGTCAAGTACTGGGTGGACAACCCCGGCGATCCGGGCCGTTCGATCATGCTGACCACGACGGCGGGGGAGGTGTCCCTCGACAGCAAGGAGAACACCGACACCAGCCATGCGGCCTTCATCGATGTCACCCTGGTCGGCCCGGCCGGGCCCCAGGGTCCGACCGGAGCCACCGGGGCCACGGGCGCGACCGGCTCGACGGGAGCCACCGGCCCGACCGGAGCCACGGGTCCGACCGGCCCGGCGGGTCCGGGCGTCCCCGTCGGCGGCAGCGCCGGGCAGGTCTTGGCGAAGATCGACGGCACCGACTACAACACCCAGTGGACGACGCCCTCCAGCGGCGGTTCCAACGCCACCAGCCTCCAGGGCACCGCCGTGTCGTCCACGGCGCCGACCAATGGCCAGGTGCTGACCTACGACAGCGGCGGTTCGAATTGGAAACCCATGAATATCCCGCAGCAATTCAATTTCATTATCAATAGTGGCAATAGCACCACCATGAGCGCCCATTACATCACGATCATCGGGGGCACGCAGGCGCAATCCAGCAACGAGCAAGACGGTTTCAGGATGCTGAGCGCCCCGTGTAGCAAGGTTTCCATGAATGTCATCTCCAATACCGTGGTCAGCTCCAATACCTATACCATCAAATTGCGGAAGGCCACCAATACGGGAAGCTCGTATACCTATAGCGATGTCATGACCTGCGCCAATAACTTCGGAGGCGGCTCCGTCCGGTCTTGCAGCACTTCCAGCAATACCTCGTTCGCCGCGGGGGATGGCCTGGGTATACTCGTGACCGGGGGTACCCAAGCACATAATACGGGCGGCGGCGTGGCGGTATATATGACCGTGACCTGCCAATAGCCAACCATAGCCCACCGCCTTAGCGGACGCTTCCAACGCGCCGCTGGCGGGGGGGCACCGAGCCATTTTCAAGCCACTGGCAGGGTGGGTATATTCCATACCCACCGCAACCTCCCGCGACACTGGGCATGTCGCCATGCCCACCCCGTGGATCGGGCCCTATCCTCGAGCCGGAAACGCCTTGGCACCCCGCCAGCCTTATGGCGTGGGCTTGCCATGGGGTGGATTGGCGATAGCGTAACCCGACGTCCAGGGTGCGCCATGCATCCGGCGGGTCGCGATCCGCCCCGCCACGGCTGACGAAGCGCCAGGCCATCCGTCAGCAAACACCACCCGGAACACGAAAGATGACCCGATCCATGCAAACGCTCCTCTGCGCCGCCCTCGCCATGGCGGTCCTCGCCCCCCTCGCCGCGCGGGCGGTGGAAATCCCCGTCCGCTCCGACAGCTATACCGACAGCGCCAATCCCACGGTGAACTACGGGTCCGCCACCATCCTCCCGGCCAACGGCACCGGCAAGACCGTGCTGTTCAAGTTCAAGTCCATGGCCGCCTTCCTCCCGGCCGGCACC